>DATFQE010000001.1:0-8195 GCA_035264445.1 Gaiellaceae bacterium
TCCGCTGCCTCGTTCGTCCGCCTGGCGCGAGATCTGGCCGCGGGCCGGAACGTCGTCCTGCCGCGCGTCACGCATTCGCGATACGTCGCCAGGCAGCAGGGCACCACCGCGCTGACCGTCACGAGCCCTGCCGACAACTCCGCGGTCGACGCTTCGCCCGTGACCGTCACGGGCACGACCCGGCCGGGAAACGCGGTCTACGTCGCGGCCACGAACACGGACAAGAACTCGTCGACCACGGTGGCGTCCACCGTGGCCGGCGCGGGCGGCTCGTTCAGCATCGCCGTGCCCGTTACGGGCGGCACGACCGTCCTGAACGTCGTCGCGGTCAGCCGGGACGGCGGAACCGCGCACACGAAGCGCACCGTGGTCTTCGACGTCGTCCCCGGAACGCTGCTGCTCGACGCGGCCGACCCGAGCGGCGACGACGCCGGCCCGGGCAACTACGCGTATCCGACGTTCGCAGGCTTCCGCCCGGGCGCGTTCGACATCCAGCGGTTCCAGGTGTTCGACTCCGGCGACACGGTTACCTTCCGCGTCCAGACGCGCGACCTCTCCGAGACGTTCGGGAGCCCGCTCGGCGCGCAGCTCGTCGACGTCTACGTCCGCGTTCCGGGCGCGGCGCCCACCTCGACCGCCGCCGCCCATCCGCTCCGGAACTTCACGATCGCGCCGGCGTTTGCGTGGAGCCGGCTGATCCAGGTGCAGGGGTTCGGCCAGCGGTACGTGGACGCCGGCGGGAACGCCCTCGGCACCGTCTCCGTCAGCGGGAACCCGATCTCACGCTTCATCACCTTCAGCGTCGCGAAGGCGTCGCTCGGGAGCCCGGGCCCGGGCTGGGCCTTCACCGTCGTCCTCACGGGCCAGGACGGTTTCAGTCCCGACCAGGCGCGCGGGTTCACCCCGACCCCGCAGGAATTCCAGTTCGGCCTCTGCGCTGCCGTGAGCGTCGACCCGCACTGCACGTTCGATCCCGCCCTCGTTCCGAAGCTGGTCGACGTGATCACACCGCCCGGCGTCTCCCAGTCGACCGAGCTCGACTACACGCTGGGGCCCGTGCGCCTGACCGGCGTCGCGATCCCCTGACCGATGGACGACGTTCGCGCGCTGCTCGAGCGCACAGCCTCGATCGCCGCGGACTACCTCGAGTCGCTCGGCGACCGCCGCGTCTTCCCCGACGTAACTCCCGAGGAGCTGCGAGCGGCTCTCGGCGGGCCGCTCCCGGAGCAGCCGATCGATCCGCAGACGGTCGTCACCGACCTCGTGGAGGCGGCCGAGCCCGGCGTGCTCGCCACGGGCACCGGGCGCTACTTCGGCTTCGTGATCGGCGGTGCGCTGCCAGCGGCACTCGCTGCCGACTGGCTCACGAGCGCGTGGGACCAGAACGCCGGGCTCTACGTCGGCGGGCCGTCAGCGTCGATCGTCGAGCAGATCACGCGCGAATGGATCCTCGACCTCCTCGGCCTGCCGGGAGAGGGCTCGATCGGATTCGTCACGGGCACGCAGATGGCGCACGCGACGGGGCTCGCCGCGGCCCGCTTCCACGTCCTCGACGCGGTCGGGTGGGACGTCGAGCGGCACGGGCTGCAGGGTGCGCCGCCGGTGCGCGTACTCGCCGGCGCCAAGCGCCACGTCACGATCGACCGCGCGCTGCGCCTGCTCGGGCTCGGGTCCCCGATCGTGGTGGAGGCCGACGAGGAAGGCCGGATGCGCGCCGACGCGCTGTCGCGGGCGCTCGTGGACGGCAGCGGGCCGACGATTGTGTGCGCGCAGGCGGGAGAGGTGAACACCGGCGCGTTCGACCCGCTCGCCGAGATCGCCGACGCGTGCCGCGACGCGCACGCGTGGCTCCACGTCGACGGCGCCTTCGGGATCTGGGCGGCCGTCTCGCCGCGGCTGCGGCACCTGGTCGCCGGGCTCGAGCTCGCCGACTCGTGGACGACCGATGCGCACAAGTGGCTCAACGTCCCGTACGACTCGGGAATCGTGCTCTGCGCGCATCCGGAGTCGCACCGGCGCGCGATGACAGTGCAGGCGGCGTACCTGATCCAGGACGAGGGCCAGCGTCGCGTGCGCGACCAGGTCGACTGGGTGCCCGAGTTCTCACGGCGCGCGCGCGGCTTCGCGGTCTACGCCGCACTGCGCTCGCTCGGGCGGACGGGGGTCGTCGAGCTCGTCGAGCGCTGCTGCGAGCAGGCGCGGCGGTTCGCTGAGCAGATCGTGGCGGTGCGCGGCGTCCAGGTGCTGAACGAGGTCGTCCTGAACCAGGTGCTCTTCTCGTTCGAGGACGACGAGCGAACGGATGAGGCACTTGCGGACGTGCAGGCCGGCGGAGAGGTCTGGCTGAGCGGCACGACGTGGAATGGGCGCAAGGCGATCCGAGTCTCCGTCTCGAACTGGCAGACGGGCGATGAGGAGACCGACCTGGTGGTCGAGGCTTTTCGCCGAGCGGTGGAGGCTCCGCTGGCGCGCTGACCGATGACTTCGCGTTCTCGTCGGTCCTAGCGTCCTCGCGACATCCGCGAGGCGCCCCCTCGGACGGCTGAACGCCCGAGGGGGCCTGCCTCGTGGACTACCTGACCGTGAACGACTTCGTCAGCGTCGCGTTCGAGCTGTTGCCCGCGTAGACATCGATCTCGCCGGGCTCGACGACGAACCGGCCGCGGCTGTCGTAGAAGCCGTAGTCGCTCCTGTCGAGCTTGAACGAGATCGTGCGCGACTGGCCGGGATTCAGCGTCACGCGCTCGAACCCGCGCAGGCGCCTGACAGGCTGCGAGATGCTTGCCACCGGGTCGTGGATGTAGAGCTGCACGACCTCGTCGCCGACGCGGGCGCCCGTGTTCTTCACGGTCACGGACGCCGTCACGCTGCCGTGCCTCGAGATGCTGGAGGAGCTCAGCTGGAGGTTCGAAATCTCGAACGTCGTGTAGCTGAGCCCGTAGCCGAACTCGTACAGCGGCGAGCAGCTCGGGATGTCACGGTGGCGCGAGTTCCACTTCACGTCCGGGTTGCACGGCCGGCCGGTCGGCTCGTGGTTGTAGTAGATCGGCACCTGGCCTAGGCGGCGCGGGAAGGAGACGGGCAGCTTGCCGCCCGGGTTCACCTTGCCGAACACGACGTCGGCGACCGCATTGCCGGCTTGCACGCCCGGGAACCACGCCTCGACGAGCGCGGGCGTGTCCGCGAGGATGTCCTCGAGGGCGAGCGGCCGCCCGCTGAACAGGACGACGGCGAACGGCTTGCCGGTCGCCTTGATCGCGCGGATCAGCTCCTCCTGCCGGCCGGGGAGGTCGAGCGTGCTGCGGGCGGCTGCCTCGCCGCTCATCTCACGCGTCTCGCCGAGCGCGAGCACGACCTGGTCGGCGGCGCTGGCAACCGCGACCGCCTCCGCGAACCCGGCATCCGACGTGCAGCCTTCGGGGTTGTTGGTCGGCGGCTCGTCGTTGGACAGCTTGCAGCCCTCGGCGTAGGTCGCGCCGGGGCTCTGGGCTTTGATCCCGTCGAAGACGGTGACCGCGTCGGAATCGCGGCCGACGCCCCACCAGGGCCCGAGCATGTCGTGCGCGTTCTTTGCCAGCGGGCCGATCACGGCCGTCCTCTTCGCCGCGTCGAACGGAAGGATCCCGCCCTCGTTGCGGAGCAGGACCAGCGAGCGGCCGGCGGCCTTGCGAGCTGCGGCGACCGCGTCGGGCTTCAGCATCTGTGCCTCCGCCTCGGCCGGCGTGTAGGGCGCGTAGGGATGCTCGAACAGGCCGGCGCGGAACTTGATCCGGAGGATCCTGCGCACCGCGTCGTTGATCCGGCTCATCGAGATGCGGTGCTCCCGCAAGAGCTGCGCGCCGAAGTCGCGGATCAGCGTGCTCGTCATCTCCGAGTCGACGCCCGAGTTGAGCGCCAGCGCCGCCGCCGCGGGGCCGTCGGCCGCGACGCCGTGCCCGCACTCGCCCTGATCGGGATTCTTGGGCGGGCACGCGCGCATCTCGGAGACGGCTGTCCAGTCGCTCTCGACGAACCCGTCGAAGTCCCACTCGCCCTTGAGGATGCCGTTGAGCGTGTAGGGGTTGCCACACCCGGGCACGCCGTTCAGCGCGTTGAACGAGCACATGACCGTGTCGGCGCCCGCGTCGATCGCGGCCTTGAACGGCGGCAGGTACAAGTTCCGCAACCGCTGCTCGGACATGTCGGTCGTGTTGTAGTCGCGGCCGGCCTCGGGCTGGCCGTAGGCCACGAAGTGCTTCGGGCTCGCGACGAGCTTGTCGCGCGCGCTGTAGTCCGAGCCCTGGATCGCCTTGACACGCGCGGCGGCGAAGACCGAGTTGAGGTACGGATCCTCGCCCGCGGCCTCGGCGATCCGTCCCCAGCGGGGCTCGTGCGAGACGTCGATCATCGGTGCATAGGTCTGCTTGAGCCCGACCGCCGCCGACTCGCGGGCTCCGTACGTATGGTCGTCGAACGCCACCTGTGGGTCGAAGCTGGCACCCGCGGCCAGTGGAATCGGGAACACGGTCCGGAAGCCGTGGATGGTGTCGAACGCGAAGAGGAGCGGGATCTTCAGCCGCGACTCCTCGACGGCGATGCGCTGGAGCTCTCTGATCCTGGCCGGATCGGTCACGCTGAGGACCGAGCCGAGCCCGTTGCGAACCTCCGCCTCGGTGACGAGGAAGTCCGGGAGCAGCTGGATCTGCTCCAGCTTCTCTTCGAGCGTCATCCGGGCGAGCAGCGAGTTGACGCGCGATTCGATCGCGCGATTAGCAGGCTGCCGCGTGGGCTGCAGCGCCTTCTCATCCCGCGCCGTTTTCGCGGCCACCATCCCACCGGCGGCGGCCGCACCGAACGCGAGGATCAACACGGCGGCCGCAGCCGTGAGCCTGAACCTAGACATGGTCGTCCCCCTTGCACGCGTACCGGTACGGCGAGCCTCTACCCGCGCCCGCCAGTGCGAAACGCAGCAGCCCTCGGGGTCGCGTTTGCGGCCCTAGCGAGCGATGACGACGAGCCGCCCCGCCCGACGGTGACGCCGACGACCTAGTTCTTCCGCGCGGTCGCCTTGCCGCCCTTGCGACCTGCGGCCTTCTTCTGCGCGGTCGTGCCGCCCTGCTTCGAGCTCGACCCAGAGCCCGATTTCTTGCCTCCGCGGCTCGAGGCGCCGGGCGAGTTGGCGATCTTTGCCGCGCGCTCCTTCGACATGCCCTTGTCCTTCAGGGCCTCGTACTGCTTCTCGTTCTTGACGCTGGCTCTCTTGTTGGGCACGAGTTCCTCCTTTCCGCTCGTATCCAGGTCTTTCACCGACGGAACAGAGCCCAAACCCGCTCGATTACGCTCGGCGCGTGCTCGCCGAACGCTTTCCGGCGACCCGCTTGTTCCGCGCGCCGGGTCGCGTGAACCTGATCGGCGAGCACACCGACTACAGCGGCGGGCTCGTGCTCCCGGCCGCGATCCCGCGCGGGATCGCGGTGCTCGGCGAACCCGCGGCCGAGCTAGAGCTCCGGTCGGACCGCTTCGCCGCGGACGAGGGGTGGCTCCGGTACGTCATCGCCGTCGCCGAAGAGCTCGGCGTCGAGGCGGGCTTCCGCGGACGGGTCGTGTCCGACCTGCCCGCTGGGGTGGGGCTCTCCTCGTCGGCGGCGCTCGAGGTGTCGGTTGCGCTCGCTCTCTGCGACTCGACGGGCAAGGAAGTCGATCGCCTCGGGCTCGCGGAGGTATGCCGCCGCGCGGAGGAGCGGGCCGTCGGCGTTCCGTGCGGGCTGATGGACCAGGCGGCCTCGCTGCTCTCGCGTGCGGGCCATGCCTTGTTCCTGGACTGCGCGACCCGCGAGTACCGCCACGTGCCGTTCCCAACCGAGCTCGAGTTGCTCGTCGCCGGCTCCGGTGGCTCGCGGCGGCTGCAGGAGTCCGGCTACGCGGCACGGCGTGCCGAGGTCGAGGCCGGCCATCCGCGGCGCGTACGGCACGTTCGCTCGGAGAACGAGCGCGTGCTGGAGGTCGTGGCCGCGCTGGAGGCCGGCGACCGCGACGCCCTCGGGAATGCGTTCGCCGCGGGCCAGGCGAGCCTCCGCGACGACTTCGAGGTTTCCACGCCCGAGCTCGACCGGCTGGTCGCCGACGCGCTCGCCGCAGGAGCGGTCGCCGCGCGCATGACCGGCGGCGGCTTCGGCGGCTCGATCGTCGCGCTCGTCGAGGCCGGGTCGGGGGCCGAGGTCGGTGCGCGACTCGGCGCCCCGTTCTTCGTCTGCCGGCCGGCCGGCGGCGCCAGGTCGATCAGGCCGGCCCGGAGCGACGAGACGACGCGAATCGCCGGCCTCGTCGAGCGCGCCTACGACCACTACGTCGCGCGGATCGGCCGCCGGCCCTCGCCCATGGACGACGACTACGACGCCCGCCGCGCCGCCGGGGAGCTCTGGGTCGTCCACGACGGCGAGCTCGCCGGCTGCGTCCTCCTGCGGACGGAAAGCGACTACCTCCTCGTCGACGACCTCGCGGTCGACCCGGAGCGCCAGGGCGAGGGCCTGGGGCGCGCGCTGCTCGACTTCGCCGAGCTCGAGGCCGGCGGGCGCGGCCTCGCGGAGCTCCGCCTCTATACGCACGTTGCCATGACCGAGAACATCGCGATGTACGGCCGGCTCGGCTGGGAGGAGTACGAGCGCGTCACGGAAGGTCCATACTCGCGCGTGTACTTCCGCAAGCCCGTGACCGAGGAGGGGAGATGACGAGCAAGGCCGACTTCACCGAGGAGGAATGGGAGAGGCTGCAGAAGGGTGTCACCGGCGCCGGGCTGCTCGTCTCCGTCAGCGACCGCGGCTTCTTCGACACGTTCAAGGAGGCGGGCGCGCTGGCGAAGCACATGAACGCGGCGCGCGAGGGCCATGACAACGAGCTGGTCCGCGAGCTCGCGGCGATGCGCGGCAGCGGCTTCGGCCTCACGACGAAGTCCGACGAGGTGGAGAAAGAGACAGCCGAGGCGTTGCGCTCGGCCGTCCAGACCCTGCGCCAGAAAGCGCCGGAGGACCTCGAGGCGTACCGCAGCTTCGTCCTCGACGTCGCCCAGTCGGTCGCCGAAGCGGCGAAGGGCGTGGGCGCGGGCGAGACGGCCGCGATCGAGAAGATTCGCGCCACCCTCGACGAGGGCTAGTGGAGCTCGTCGCCCGCTCGTACGGCGCCCAGAGCATGACGGCGCCGCTGCGGCGCGTGCTCGTCGTCGCGCCGCGGCCGGAGGAGGCCGCCCGCTGGCGGGAGGCGGGCTGGCGAGCCGCTCCGGACCCTGCGCGGCTCGCTGCCGAGCACGAGGCGTTCCGGGGCGAGCTCGAGGCGGCGGGCGTCGAGCTCGTCGTCTCGGAAACGTCCGGCGAGTCCGGTCTCGACGGCGTCTACCCGTACGACCCTGCGCTCGTCACGCGCGACGGTGCGATCCTCCTCCGACCGGGGAAGGACTCGCGTCTCAACGAGGTCGAGCCGCTCGGGCAGGCGCTGAACCAGGCCGGCGTGCCGACCGCGGCGCGGATCGAGCCGCCCGCCAGCATCGACGGCGGCGACACCTGCTGGCTGGACGAGCGCACGCTGCTCGTCGGTCTCGGCTACCGCACCAACGAAGCGGGCGCCGCCGCACTGCGCGCCGCTCTCCCCGACGTCGACGTGATCGCCTACGACCTGCCGCACCACCGCGGGCGCGCGGAGCTCCTGCACCTGATGTCGATCATCTCGCCGCTCGCGGACGACCTCGCCGTCGTCTATCTGCCGCTGCTTCCGGTACGCCTGGTGGAGCTCCTCGCCGACCGTGGGATCGAGCTCGTCGAGGTTCCGGACGACGAGCTCGCGACCCAGGGGCCGAATCTGCTCGCGCTCGCGCCCAGGGTTGCGCTCGCCCTCGACGGGAACCCCGAGACCCGGCGGCGCCTGGAGGCTGCGGGCGTCGATGTCCGCGTGTATCGCGGCGACGAGCTCTCGCACAAGGGCGAGGGCGGGCCCACGTGCCTCACCCGGCCGATCCTCCGCGGGTGATCGCAACACCTTCGATCGGAATCCGAGATCTCCGTGTCCGGCGCGGCGGAAGGCTCGTTCTCCCGGGCGTGTCGGTCGAGATCGACCCCGGCATCGTGACCGGGCTGCTGGGCCCGAGCGGGTCCGGCAAGACGACGTTGATGCGGGCGATCGTCGGCGTCCAGATCGTCGAGTCCGGCGAGGTGACCGTGCTCGGGGCC
>DATFQE010000002.1:0-9107 GCA_035264445.1 Gaiellaceae bacterium
AAGGCCAAGTTCCACAACGTCTTCCATTACCCGACGAAGACGTGGGGCGACGTCGGCGTGATTGCGTGGCTCGTGGACGCGGCGGCGATCATCAGCCAGAAGGCGCTGCTCAAGTGCTCGTACGCGCCGTACGCGCGGATCATGAAAAAGATCTGCTGGGAGGAGTCGTTTCACATCCTCCACGGCCGCGACGTCGTGCTGACGATGATGAACGGAACCGACGAGCAGCGCGAGCTCGTGCAGGAGGCGCTGGACCGCTGGTGGGGCCCGCTCATGCACTTCCACGGGAACCCGATCCCGGCGGACGAGGATCCGATGCTCGTGTGGCGGATCAAGAGCCAGGGAAACGAGGAGGCGCGGCAGCAGTTCCTTGAGGGGTACGTGCCCCAGATCTGGGAGCTCGGACTGACGGTGCCCGATCCGAATCTGCGCAAGAACGACGACGGCGTCTGGGAGTACACCGAGCCGGACTGGGACGAGCTCCGCTCCGTCGTGACGGGCCACGGCCCGAAGACCGAAGAGCGGCTCGACCTACGCCGGCGCGCGCGCGAGTCCTCGGCGTGGGTGCGCGAGGTCGTGCTCGCCGAAGCCGCCTGAGGCTCGTGGTCTACGAGGTTTTCAGGCAGGAGCGGAAGGGCCAGCCTTTCCAGCATGGGGGGGCCGTAGCCGCCCCGAATCGCGAGTTCGCCGAGGCCTACGCCCGCGAGCAATACGGCCGGCGGGGCGAGTCGGTCGCGCTCTGGGTCGTGCCGCGCGATGCGGTGCTCGAGATCGACGACTTCGTGGACGAGCTCGAGCGGAACTACCACCGCGTCGACGGCTATCCGCTCAAGGAGAAGCTGAAGGAGGCACGTGAGCGGGCGAGCAGAGCTGCTCCTCGAGATCGCTGACGACGAGCTGATCCTCGGCTGGCGGAACTCCGAGTGGACGGGCATCGCGCCGTTCCTGGAGGAGGACGTCGCCTTCTCGTCGATCGCGCAGAACGAGATCGGGCACGCCCGCGCCCTGTACCAGCTGGTCGCCGACGAGCTGGGGACGACCGCGGACGAGCTCGCGTTCGACCGTTCTCCGCGCGAATACCGGTGCTCCCGTTTCGTTCAGCTCCGGCTCGTCCCCGACTGGGCGCGCACGATCGCACGTCACGTCCTGTACGAGGAGGCGGACGAGCAGCGGATCACCGCGCTCAAGGCGTTGGACGACCCAGACGTGGCGGGTCTCGCTGCGAAGATCGACCGCGAGGAGGTCTACCACCGGCTTCACGCCCACATGTGGCAAGAACGCCTCGCGAACGAGCCGCGCTACATCGAGGCGCTGGAGGAGTTGCGGCCGCTCGTCTCCGAGCGCGGCGAGCCGACGCCCGACTTCGAGCAGCTCTGGGAGGAGATGACGATGGTGCGCCGGAGCGTGCCTGGAGCGACGTGGTAAGCGAAGCGGCGGTCTGGTCTGCCCTGGCCGAGATCCCGGACCCCGAGATCCCTGTCATCTCGCTCGTCGACCTCGGCGTCATCCGAGACGTGGCGGTCGAGGGCTCGCGCGTCCGGGTCGAGTTCACGCCCACCTTCCTCGGCTGCCCGGCCCTCGAGACGATGCGCGACGCGATGGACGCTCGGCTGCGCGAGCTCGGCGCAGACCCGGACGTCCAGGTGGTGGTCGACGACTCGTGGTCGACCGACCGGATCACGCCGGCGGGCCGCGAGAAGTTGCGAGAGGCAGGCTTCGCGCCGCCCGCGCCTCGCGAGGCGGCTGCGCCGACGATCGTCCAGCTCACCGGCACGTCCTTCAGGTGTCCTTACTGCGGCTCGACCGAGACGCGCCTCGAGAACCTCTTCGGGCCGACGCCGTGCCGATCGCTCCGCTACTGCGCGAGCTGCCGCCAGCCGTTCGAGCAGTTCAAGACGATCTAGCGACCGATAGGCTTGACGGCCGTGGCGGTCCAGATCTACTTCTGCCCGACCTGAGCGGGCTACGACGAACGGGCCGCGAGTCTCGCGGCCGAGTTACGGGCGAATGACGTCGCCGCGTCGGACATCCCCGGCGGCAAGGGTCAGTTCGACGTGATTCGCGACGGTGTGACCATCTTCTCGAAGTCCGAGGCCGGGCGGTTCCCGGAGCACGAGGAGATCCTGCGCGCGCTGGCGGGCCAGTAGACCGTCCGCCTTCGCCCCGGGTCGCGAAGGATGCCCTGCTGAGGTGCGCGTGACCGAGGATCGATGGGCGGCCTGGCTGCGCCGCCGCCGCTCCGGCGGTGACGGTGAGGTCGAGGCTCGCACGGTCGCGCGGCTCGCCGATACCCGCGATCGCCTCCTCGACAACGCGGCCCTTGACGCCGGCGAGACGCTGCTCGACGTCGGGTGCGGCAACGGGCTCGTCGCGTTCGGCGCGCTCGAGCGAGGTGCGGGGCGTGTCGTTTTCGCCGACATCTCGGAGCCGCTGCTCGACGAATGCCGCACGATCGCGCGCGAACTCAGCCTCGTCGACCGCTGTGAGTTCGTCAAGGCTCGGGCCGACGACCTGACGCCGGTTCCCGACGCTTCGGTCGACGTGGTCACGACTCGGTCGGTCCTGATCTACGTGCGCGACAAGCCCGGGGCGTTCGCGGAGTTCCTCAGGGTTCTGAGGCCGGGCGGACGGCTCTCGATCTTCGAGCCGATCAACAGCTTCGGGATGGAAACGAGACGGCGCGAATTCTTCGGTTTGGATGACCCGGAGATCGGACCGATCGCCGCCAAGCTCGAGGCGGTCTACGGCCAAGCGCAGCCCGAGGACGACCCGATGCTCGACTTTCAGGAACGCGACCTGATCCGGCAGGCCGAGACCGCCGGCTTCTTCCCTGTGCGCGCCGAGGTGCGCTTCGTCGTCGAGCCGCAGGAGCCGCGGTCGTGGGAGGGCTTCCTCCATAGCTCGGGCAACCCGAACATCCCCACGCTCGCCGAGGCGATGGAGCAGGTGTTGACGCTCGACGAGCGCGAACGGTACGGCGCGTATCTCGAGCCTCGGATCGAAGGCGGGCTCGGTCGTTGGAGGATGGGCGCCGCGTACCTGTGGGCTTCGAAGCCGGGCTAGAGTCGCCCGGTGCGCCGATTCGCCCTCCTCGGTGTTCTCGTCGTCGTCGCCGCCGGGTGCATGGGTGACGACGATGCCGTCTCCCGAGACGACTACGTCGCCAAAGCCGACGGAGTCTGCGGCACCTACCAGCTGCGGCTGACACGGATCCCGCGGCCCGTGACCGACGAGCCGGCCGAGCTGGCGTTGTTCCTCGAGCGAGCGCTTCCGATCGCACGCGAACAGAATGAAAAGCTGGCCGACCTCGACGAGCCGAGCGACGAGGAAACTCGCAACCAGGTGGATCAGCTGCTCGACCTACTCGACCAGGAGGTCGACTTCAACGAAGCGGCGCAGAAGGCCGCGAGCTCCGGCGACCGGGCCGCGCTTACCAGCGCGCTCCAGCAGGCCGCCGTCGTCAGCTCCGAGGCGGGGCAGCTCGCCGAGCAGATCGGCTTCGTCGTGTGCGCGCGCCGGGCCTAGCGGCTACGACCCGGTGAAGCTCGGGTCGCGCTTCTCGAGGAACGCGGCGACGCCCTCGCGGAAGTCGGCGGTCTTCGTGGCGGCCGACTGCATCTGAGCCTCGAGCTCGAGCTGCTCCTCGAGCGTTCGCGAGCCCGCGCCGTCGAAGAGGCGCTTCGTCATCGCCACGCCCCGGGTCGGGAGGGTCGCGAACGTGGCGGCCACCTCGGCGACGCGCGACGGCAGCTCGTCGTCGTCGACCACTTCGTTGACGAGGCCCCACGCATGTGCGCGGGCAGCGGTGAGACGGCGGCCCGAGGCCATCCACTCGAATGCGCGCGCGTTGCCGAGCAGCCGGTGGATGAAGAACGAGCCGCCGGAGTCGGGGATGAGGCCGATGTTGATGAACGCGGGGACGAACGTCGCCGAGTCGGCCGCGATCCGCACGTCGCAAGCACACGCGAGCGAAAGGCCGGCGCCCGCCGCAGCGCCGTTGACGGCCGCGATCACCGGCTTCTCGAGCGAGCGGATCGCGAGGATGTTGGGGTGATACGAGGTGCGGAGGCGGTCGGCGATGTCGTCGGGTGCGTCGCGGAACTCCGTCAGGTCCTGACCTACGCAGAAGCCGCGGCCCGCGCCCGTGATCACGACGGCGCGGATGTCATCCGCTCGAGCTTCGCGAAGCGCCGCGGCGAACCCCTTGTGGAGGTCCGCGTTGAGGGCGTTCAGCTTGTCGGGGCGGTTGAGCGTGATCGTCAGCACCGCGCCTGCACGACTCGTCAGGACCGGTTCGTCCTCCTGCGTCGGCGGCGGAGTAGGCGACGCGCTCTCGACCTCGGACATCGGCGCAATCTTGGCGCATTCCGGGCACAGATTCGCGAGAACCGTTCGACTAGCGTGTTTCGAGGGACGGAAGCCCCGGGTGGGTGGGGCTCGATTAGCGGCCGCGGAACTGGGCGGGGCGCTTCTCGAGGAACGCGTTCAGGCCTTCCTTCGCGTCCTCCGAGGCGAAGGCCAGGTACAGCGCGCGGCGCTCGTACTCGAGTCCGAGTGTGAGCGGGCTCTCGTACGCGCGGTCGACGGCGTCCTTCGCGAGCCGGATGCCGACCGGGCCCTTCGCCGCGATCGCCCGGGCGACACGCTTCGCCTCGTCCAGCCACGCCTCCTTGGCCACGACGCGCGACACCAAACCGGCCGCCAGCGCCTCTCGCGCCGACAGGAACCGGCCGCTGAGAATCACGTCCATCGCGATCGCCTTCCCGGCGACGCGCGCCCACCGCTGGGTGCCGCCCGCGCCGGGAATGATCCCGAGGTTGGTCTCCGGCTGACCGAGCTGCGCAGTTTCCGAGGCGATCACGATGTCACAGGTGAGCGCGAGCTCACAGCCGCCGCCGAGGCAGTACCCCGAGACGGCCGCGACCAGCGGCGTCCACAAGTTGCGGATCACCTCCCAGTTCTCCATCCGACGCTGGTAGAGGAGGTCGATCGGAGTCGCCCGCGAGAGCTCGTCGATGTCGGCGCCGGCCGCGAACGCACGCTCGGAGCCGCCGATGACGATCGCGCGGATCTCCTCCTCGGCGTCGAGCTCCTTCAGCGCGCCGGCGAGCTCGTCCATCAGCTCGGTCGAGAGCGCGTTCAGCTGCTTCGGGCGGTTGAGGAGCACGACCGCGATCGCGCCGTCCCGCTCCATCAGGACTAGAGCGTCGGTGTTCACCCCAGAGCTCCCGGTCGACAGCGCAGACGGACGCACGGGCAAAGCCCGCACGTCCTGAAACGGCGCCGCAAGCGTCGCCTCATCGGCTCAGGAATCGCTCGATCGCCTCCTTCGCCTCGTCGTTCAGCATCGACAGCGCCAGCCAGTCGCGCGCGTGCCCGACGGTCTCGTGCCAGGAGACGTCGCGCCACCAGTTGAGCTGCTGCTTCGCGTACCGCGTCGTCTCCGGGAGCTTGGCCGCGAGCTTCTCGACCACCTCGTCGACTCTCGCGTCGAGCTCGCCGGCGGAAACGGCCCAGTTCACGAGCCCCCAGTCCACCGCCTTGGCGGCGGGTATCTCCTCGCACATCAGGATGATCTCGCGAGCGCGCCGCTCGCCGACCATGATCGGCAGCCACTGCGTCGCGCCGCCGGCCGGAACGGACCCGTGCTCGAGCCCGACGTGGCGGATGAAAGCGTCGTCGACCATCACGGCGAGGTCGCACGCCATCTGGAGCTCGTTCCCGCCGCCGACCGCGATTCCGTTGACGCGCGCGAGCGTTGGCTTCCCGATCTCACGCAGCCGGTCGTGCATGTCCTTGAAGGCGCCGAACCACTTCCAGTACTCCTTCGAGTTGCCGACGAGGTCGACGCCCCACGCCTTGAGGTCGGCGCCGACGCAGAACGCCCGGCCGGTGCCGGTGACCACGACGACCCGGATCTCGTCGTCCCAGGACGCGTCCTCGCACGCGCGCGCGAGCTCGCGCAGCATCTGGAAGTCGAACGCGTTGAGGACGTCCGGGCGGTTGAGCCGGATCGTCGCCCGCGGCGGCGCCTTCTCGTAGACGATCCGCTCGAAGCCGAGTGCGGCCGGCGCCAGCGGACGTGGCTGCGAGGGCTCGGGCACTACGCCACGTCGGCGAAGTGGACATGGACGGGGACGCCCATGGCCATCGCGTCCTTGCCCGTCTCCGTGAACTCCGGCGTGCGCGCGGCCTCCTTGAAGGCGTCGCGGTCGGCGAACTCCCATTCCGCGTAGTACTTGAACCTCGGCTCGCCCATCGGCGCGCCGAACACCTTGCCGTGGCGGAACGTGCCGCCCGGGACCTTCCGGCAGAGCTCTGCATGCTGCTCGTACCGCGCGGGATCCGGCTCGGCCTCGTAGACGACGAACACGCGAACCATTCGCACCTCTCTCTCGGGGACGGCGCGGAGCGTATAGCTTGGCCCCGTGTCGAGCGGCACGGGCCTGGCGGTGGCGGTGACCCTGACGGCCGGGCTCGCGGGCGGCGTCCAGGCCGCCGTGATGGGCGAGCTCGGAGAGCGGGTCGGCATCGTCGCCGCGCTGGCGTTCGCGACGCTGGTGTCGATGCTCCTCGCCGTCGCGATCCTGACCGTCTGGGAGCGCAGCTTCGCCGGCATCCGGGCCGCGCTCGACCAGCCGGTGTGGCTGTGGGTGGGCGGCGTGATGGGCCTCTACATCGTCCTCGCGATCACGATCGCTAGCCCGAGGATCGGCGTCGCCGCGACGATCGGGTTCGTGATCGCCGGCAACCTCGTGATGGCGGCCGCGATCGACCGGTGGGGGCTGCTCGGGCAGGACGAGATCGCGTTCACGTGGCATCGCGTGCTCGGGCTCGCGCTTCTGGCGGCGGGCTCTGCGCTCACGCTCCGGACGTGATCGTTCGACGCGCGGCACGCGCGATCGTCCTCGACCCACGGGATCGGATCCTGCTCGTCCTCTTCCGCAGCCCCGAGACCGGCGAGGAGTGGTGGGCCACGCCGGGCGGCGGCCTCGAGGCCGACGAGCCGCCGGAAGTGGGTCTGCGTCGCGAGCTGGCCGAGGAGACCGGGCTGGAGGATGGCGAGTTTGGCCGCGTCGTCTGGGAGCGACGCCACTCGTTCCGCTGGGCAGGCGAGACGATCGACCAGAGTGAGACCTACGTCGTCGTCCGCGTGGCCGACTTCGAGCCGAAGCCGCAGTTCACGCCGGAGGAACTGCTGCGTGAAGGCGTCCATGACGTGCGCTGGTGGACGTTGGACGAGCTCGCTGCGTCCGACGCTAACTTCGCCCCCACGCGTATCGTCGGGTTCCTACGACAACTGCTCGAACAGGGCCCACCGTCGGCGCCTATCGACGTCGGCGTCTGACGCCCTCGGAAGGAGGAGAAATGGCAGGCAAGGTCGTACACGTCGAGCTTCCCGCGCAGGACTCAGGTCAGGCGAAGGAGTTCTACGGCGCGCTGTTCGGCTGGCAGTTCCAGAGCTTCGGCGAGCAGGACTACCACATGGTCCAGTTCGACGAGAGCTCGGGCGGCGCAATCACCGGCGGCGACACGAGCCACAACCCGGTGGTCTACTTCGATACCGACGACATCGACGCGTCGATCTCGAAGGTCAAGGAGCTCGGCGGCTCGGCCGAAGAGAAGATGCCCGTGCCAGGGATGGGCTGGTTCGTCGCGTGCAAGGACAACCAGGGCACTGCGTTCAGCCTCTGGCAGAGCGACGAGTCGGCGCCGATGCCGGAAGGGATGGGCTAAGAGCGCGGCCGGGCGTTCGAGCGGTGGATCCACCGCTCGAGACGCGGGTACCGGCCGTCGAGGCGCTGGTGCTCGACCAGGATCCGGTGGAAGAGCTCGTCGTCCCCCGGGTCGTACAGCACGGCGTATTTGAGGAACGGAAACGCGATGCAGTCGGCGACGCCGAAGTCGCCGAACAGATAGTCGCGTCCGTCCAGTAACGACTCGAAGCGGCCGAGCGCTGCGGCGATCTCCGCGCCGAGGCGCTCGGTCGTCTCGCGGTCGGACTCGAGCTTGGACAGCTCGGCCTCGAGCTCGCTCGGCGGCCGTTTCCAGACACGGTTGAACCAGTCGACGAAGATCTCCACCTCGGCTCGGCGGGCCGGCTCGCGCGGGTAGAGCGGCGGCTCTCGCTGCAACCGCTCGAGCTCCTCGATGATGGCGGTCGAATCTGCGATCACGCGGCCGTCGAGCTCGAGCACCGGCACGAGCGGCTGCCCGCTCAGGCGTTCGACATCCGAGCGGTCGGACGGGTCGATGTCGACCCAGTCGGCCGTGAGGCGCTTGTGTCCGAGTGCCAGCGCGACCCGCTCGACGTTGGTCGAGAACGGGATCCTCCAGAGCCTCAAAGGCCGGCCAGCTCGTCGGGCTTCACCGGGACGCGGGTGAGCTCGCGGCCGGTCGCGTCGCGGAGCGCCGAGAGCACGGCTGCCGTGGAAACGACGGTCGGCGGCTCTCCGACGCCCTTGACGCCGTAAGGCGAGTCCGGCTCGGGATCCTCGACCAGCACGGACTCGACCGGCGGCATGTCGAGCGCCGTCGGGATCAGGTAGTCGGTGAAGCTCGCGTTCGTGATCAGGCCGCCCCGGGTCTGGATCTCCTCCATCAGCGCGAGGCCGATGCCCTGCGCTGTGCCGCCCTCGATCTGGCCCTCGACCGCCTTCGGGTTGACGGCGCGGCCGACGTCCTGAGCCGTTCCGATCCACACGATTCGCGTCAGCCCGAGGTCGACGTCCACCTCGGCCACCACGCGCATCGCCGCGCAGGCGAAAGCGACGTGCGAGCGCTCGCCGGTCGTCTGACCGGTCTCCGGGTCGAGCGGGTACGTGCGCGGATGCCGGTACTCGCGCTCGACGTCGACCTCGGCGCCGCCCTTCGCGTTGCGTTCCTCGATTGCGGCGCGGCACGCCGTTTGGACGGCGCCGGCAGCCATCCACGTCATCCGGGATGCGGACGCCGAGCCGGCGGAGCCGACGGTCGCGGTCGTGTGCGAGGCAAGGACGACGTCGTCAGTCCCGAGCTCCTCACGGGCCACCTGGAGAAGGACGTTGGTCACGCCCTGGCCCACCTCGGCGGCGGCGCAGTGGATCTCGGCGCTGCCGTCGGCGCGC
>DATFQE010000003.1:0-2300 GCA_035264445.1 Gaiellaceae bacterium
ACGACACCGCGCCGCAGCGTCTCTAGGTTGAGAGCGCTTTGCGGCGCGGTCCTCTCCTTTTGCTGGTCTCGACGTGCGCGGCGGGTCTTTTTCTCGGCTCGTCCTACCTCGGCGAGTCGTCGTCCCAGGCCTCGGGCGGGCCGGCTGGGCGGCTGATCGAGCTGCGCGAGGCCGTCGCGGAGCCCTTGCTGGAGAACGGGCGCGATGTCGCCTACGGGCTCGGGAGCGCGCTCGAGGAGCTGAAGGACCTCATTCCCTAACGAGGGATAGCAGAGCCACGCGGGCGCGCCGATCCAGCAAGCGTTCTGCGTGCTGCCGCCCCAGTCCTCGCTGCGATCGTCGTCGCGCTGGTTCTCGCTGTCGCGAGGGCTGGCTCCCGGCGCCTATCGCCTCTGCGTCACCGCGTGGGACCGGGCCGGGAATTCGGCGCGGGGTTGCCCTCCTTACCGGCTTCGCTGAGCCGCTGGTAGAAGAACCCGGCGAGGAGCAGGACGCCGCCGACGGCGAGGAACGAGAGCGCCCGCGTCACCGAGTCCAGCCGGCTGAGGTCGTAGAGGAAGATCTTCGCCAGGCTGACGCCGAAGATCGCGAACCCGGCCAGGCGAAGCCGTTGGTCGTTGCGCTTGAGCCCGACGTAGAGCGCGATCAGGCCGAGCGCGCCCCACATGGTGCTGATCGCCGTATGCCCGCGCTGGAAGGCGGTGTCGATGTCAGGACCGAGCTCCTGGGCGAGCCCGAGGAGCCCGAGCGAGGCCGCGTAGACGCCGAGTAGACCGGCGGCCCAGACGGCATACGGGCGGGCCTCGCGCTGGAAGTCGGCCAGGGACCCGTCGAGCTCGTCTCGCGCCGGCGCCGCGTAGACACGCCACGTGACTGCGACGAGTGCGGCAATGCCGAGCAGCAACGCGAGCACGCCGTCCGCAGGAGCCGTCTGCTTGCTGAACAGCTCCGCCGGCGGAGCGAGCTCATACAGCGTGTACGTAAGAGCGAGGCCGGAGAACCCGTATGCGGCCAGGTGGAGGCGTCGCTCCCGGGTCAGCTCGGCAAGGGCAGCCAGCGCCGCGGCGGCGACCGCCCACACGGCGACGAGCGCCGTGTGCTCGACCAGCAGGGCCGAAGCGAGCAGACCGAGCACGAGCGCCGATGCCCACAGCGAGGTCGAGAGCAGGCGGTCGCGGAAGCGGGCCGCCGCGAGGACTGCGAAGGGAGTGGCCACGGCGAGCACCCAGAGGCCCTCGCTCGTCGACGAGCCGCCGAGGCTCAGGGCGCCGCCCGCTGCGACGGCAGCCGCGACCGGCGGCGCTGCGACGGCGAGCGGGCGCTTCCCGAGGACGGCCGCGGTCAGCAGCGTCCCCGCCAGCGCGAGCGCCGAGATGCCCGCCTGGGTCGAGGTCAGCTCGAGCGCGTCGTAGAGAACGAGCTTCCCGATCGCGAGCATCGCCCAGCCCGCCGCGTAGAGCTCGGCCTGCGGCCACCGTCGCGCGGCGATCAGGCTCGCCGCGGCGACAGCACCCCAGAAGGCCGTCATGGTGACCTCGGCCCAGTCGAACGAGCCGAGCGCGACGCCGGCCTCGAGCAGGCCAAGCGACGCCGCGTGGACGAGCAGGGTCGCACCGGCCGCGACGGCGACGAGCGCGACGATGCGATTCGCAGCGATCAGGCCGCTGACGAGGCGCTCGATCAGACCGCGCGGCGCGGCGTCGTTCGCCTGGCGCCAACGAACGGCAAAGAACGCGACGACGACGCAGGCGAGGCCGGCGGCCGCAGCGGCGGGCGCGCCCGCGGCGGGATGGGTTGCGGTCTCGAACAGGTCGCGCGGTGGAGCGTCGAGGACGATCGCGTGTCCGACGGCGAGCCCGAGGTAGCCGAGCGAGAGGAATCCGTACCGCGGCTCGACGAGCCGGCGGACGACCCATGCGAGCAGCGCGGCCTCGGCGGCAAAGGCGATCGCGAGCGTCTCCCCTCCGAGCAGCACCGCGGTCGCGACGGCGCCGACGCCGAGGCCGATGGCGCCGAGGAGCGCGGAGAGGTCGCGGTTGCGGGCGAACCAGCCGGCCGAGAGGGCGCCGTACGTCAGGGCCGCGACCGCGAGCGCCACACCGTCGCGGTCGAGCCCGGCGACCTCGCCCGCGAAGAGCACGCGGGCGGAGAGACCGGCAACGAGCGAGGATCCCAGCACGAGCGCCGTCGACAGCGACTCGGTCTCGCCCCGGCGCGCCGCGCGGCGCGCCACGCCGGCTCCGAGCACCAGCAGCCAGACGACCGTCGCCACCGCGACGTCGCCGGCAGTCGCATCGGCG
>DATFQE010000004.1:0-2853 GCA_035264445.1 Gaiellaceae bacterium
GTGCGCCTGCGCCGCGATCGTGATCGGCGCCCGCTCGGCGGCAGCGGCGCCGGTGATTCCCTCCCCGGGATGCATCCGCGGCCGCCGCATCATCTCTTCGACGCGCGTCCCGTGCGTCGCCCGAAGGATCAGCTCGTCGGCGCGCGCGTCGTAGAGGTAGACGAAGCAGGCGTCCGTGCCGAGTGCTTCGGCGACGCCGGTCGCGACGAGCCCGAGAACCTCCTCGAGGTCGAGCGACGAGTTGACGGCCGCGATCGTCTCGGTCAGCAGCCGGAGATGACGCTCCGAGGCGTCCATAACCGAATCTTTACGGGGCGTGCGGACTTTCCTCAATACGCGCCTCGTACGTTTTCCACGTGAACCTCGATCACACCGTCGGCTTCTTGGTAGCAGACGCCCGCGGGCGGATCGTCGGAAAGGTCGAGGCCCCGATGTACGGCCGCGTCGAGAACGTTCCGGACGCGCTCGCCGTCCGCGCCGGTTTCCTGTCCAGGCGGCGCCGGCTCGTGCCCGCCGAGACGATCGTCGAGATCGACGACCGCAGCCGCGTGATCGGCCTTGGCGTCGAGCGCGAAGCGATCCGCAGCTTCCTCTGAGCCGGCGGTTACGGCGTGGGTCGATGAAGCGCCGGCAGGACGAGCCGGGCTGAGCGGCGCCGCAGAACCTCGAGCAGCGCGTTGACGCAGTCGGGGTCGAACTGGGCGCCGGCCGCGCGCCGCATCTCCTCGATCGCGTCGCCGCGCGAGAGGGCGTTGCGGTACGGCCGGTGCTCGACCATCGCGCGGTAGGCGTCGCAGGCCGCGACGATCCGCGCGCCGAGCGGGATCGCCTCGCCGGCGAGACCGTCGGGATAACCCCGTCCGTCCCACCGCTCGTGGCTCGAGCGGACGATCGGCAGCACGTCCTCGAGCGACCCCATCGGCGCGAGGATCCGCTCGCCGACCTCGGGGTGCGAGCGCATGACGTGCCACTGCTCGTCCGAGAGCGGCCCCGGCTTGTTCAGGATCGACTCGGGGACGCGGATCTTGCCGATGTCGTGCAGCAGCGCGCCGAGCTCGACGTGCCGGACCTCGTCGCTCGGCAGCCCGAGCACCGTTGCGACCTCGATCGCGAGCTCCGCAACCTCCTGGGTGTGGTCGCTCGTCTCCCCGTCTTCCGCCTCGAGCGCGTTCGAGAGGGCCGCGAGCGTCTCGCGGTAGAGGCGGTCGCGCGCGTCGCGGCTCTCGCACTGCTCGAGGAGCACGGCGGCCTGCCGGATGACGAGCTCGGCGAGCCCCGTCTCCGCCTGGTTGAACGTCCGCGGGCGGGCGTCGTACACCTCGATCAGTCCCCATGTCCGCCCGCTCACCTCGAGCGGGAGCATCAGGACGGCCTGCATCCTCAGCGAGCGCAGGACGAAGGCCTCGGCAGGATCGGCGTCCGCGTCGGAGAGCGAGACCGACCGGGGCCGGCCGCTCTCGAGGACCTCCCGTGTCAGCGGGTAGTCGCCCAGGAGGTACCCGTAGTCCTGCTTGCCGGAGTCGTACGGCGCCGGCCACAGCGAAGCCTCGGTCCGAAGCACGTCGCCCTCCAACCGGGAGATCTCGGCGGCCGTCGCGCCGAGCAGAGCCGTCAGCTGCTTGCAGGCGCGGTCGAGCACGGCCTGCGGACCGCCTTCGCTCGTGATCGAGCCGATCGCCTGCGTGATCGCAGAGAGCTCCGTCAGGACGGCCGTCCGGGCCGCTTCCGACTCCATTCGCTCGTGGACCCGGTCGCGCGACACGCCGGTCGCTGCGCGCGCCGCGGCGCCCTGAAGGTCGGTGCCGTACGAGACGACGACGTTCTTACCGGCGCGCTTCGCCGCGTAGAGCGCGACGTCCGCCTTGTGCACGAGCTCGTCCTTCGTGCGCGCGTCGCTCGGAAAGCCTGAAACGCCGGCGGAGACGGTCGGAAACGGCCTCTCCGCACCTTGGCGCGCGACGGCGCTGCGAACCCGTTCTGCCACAGCGGACGCGGCGTCGGCGCCGCCGCGGACGACGATCGCGAACTCCTCGCCCCCGGCACGGAAGACCTCCTCGCCGCTGCGCACGGCACGCCGGACGGTGCGGCCGAAGGTGCGAAGGACCTCGTCGCCGGCGGGATGGCCGTGGGTGTCGTTGACGCGCTTGAAGTCGTCCAGGTCGAGCAGGACGAGGGAGACGTCGCCCTCCGAGCTGAGGGCCCCGCGGAGGGTCGCCTCGAGGTGCTCGTCGAAGGCGCGGTGGTTCGGCAGGCCCGTCAGCAGGTCGTGACGCGCCTCGGCGAACGTGAGCGCAAAGCGACGTGCGTTCTCGAACGAGGCTGCGGACAGCTCCGCGATCGTCAGCGCGGTTGACGCGTCGCGGCCGAACTGGGTGACGAGAAGCAGGACACCGAGGAGCTCGCCGTGAGCAATGCAGGGCACGGCGAGAGCGCCGACTCCTTCAAGGGCGGCGAGCTCGGCCGCGCGCTCGCGGACGAAAATGCGCTCGTCGGCCGCACGCCGGACGAGATTCGGCACGGAGTCGTCGAGGGTCTCCGAAGAGCGGCCGGCCGACGCGGCCAGCGCCAGCGCGCCGTCGGGCTCGGCGAGGTAGGCGGCGGCAACGGGTGTACCCGTCAGGTCGGCGAGCCCGGTCGCCGCGATGCGCGCGCTCTGAAGCGGGTCGAGTGACCGCGCGAGCTCCTGCGCGAGCTTGAGCAGCGCCTCGGCCCCGCCCGCGCCCGAGCCGCGCGCCTCGTCGGCACGAATAATCGAGAGCGGCGGCGGTGTGGCCGTCGTAGCCTTGAGATCGGTGAGCGGGGCCTCTTCGGAGACGAGGTCCTCCATTCCGCAGGGACAAGCCCATTCTCGAC
>DATFQE010000005.1:0-24782 GCA_035264445.1 Gaiellaceae bacterium
GTGGAAGCGGACGAACGTCCAGTCCGCCGTCAGCTCAAGCGTTCGAAACGGGTACTTCGGACTGTCGGGAATCACGAGCGCGACGCCGTGGTCGCGCAGAGCAGCGTAGACCTCCTCGACATACCAGCTCGGCTCACGAAACTCGAAACAGTGGCGGCCGGGCGGCAGTGCACCCAGCGCCGAGGCGAGCCGCTCGTCGTTCCGTTTGAACGTGGGCGGCAGCTGCCAGAGGACGGGGCCGAGCTTCGGTGACCGCGCGAGCGGCTCGATCCGCTCATAGAAGCGCTCGAGCCCGCCCTCGAGGTCAGTCAGCCGTTTGAGGTGCGTGATGTAGCGGCTCATCTTGACCGCGAAGCAGAAGTCGTCGGGCGTCTGCTCGACCCAGCGCGCCACGGCGTCGCGCTTCGGCAGGCGGTAGAAGGTGTTGTTGATCTCGACCGTGTCGAAGAGGCCGGCGTAGTAACGCAGCCACCGCGCGGGTGGGCATCCCTTCGGGTAGACGCGCTCGCGCCAGTGCCCGTAGTTCCAGCCCGAGCAACCAATTCGAACCGAATTCACCCGCGGGTTCTCTCCGCAACGGCGCGCCCGTGAACGCGGGAGGGGCGGGGGGAAGAAGACCCCTCCCGGCTAGGCATTCAGCTCGGACAGGGTCCGAGCGTGTCGCCGTGTCGAAGGTGCGCGGGCACCGCATTCGACGACACCACGATCGTCACAGTCGGGTTGTTCCTCGACCCGGTGTGATGACAGATCACCTGCTTCTTGGCGTACTGATACTGCTGGGCGGCAGCGTCGTCTCCCCGCGGTGCAGCCGCTGCCATCGCCGCCGTCGAGCCGACCACGACCGCGATCACGGCGGTGGCGGCGCGCCAGCGGCGCCCGACGTTCCCCATGCGGACCCCCCTTGTCCGGGATTACGAGCCCGCGAGAGTAGCGAACGCCGAACCGCTTCGCGGAGTCACGACCGGAGCGCGGCGAAGAGCCGCGCGCAGACCGCGGGAGACGCGCCCGCGACAACTCGCGAGCGGCCCTCCAGGTCGAGAGGCGCATCTTCGAACGGGCGAGCTTCGGGCAGGTCGATCGCCAGCCCGCATTCGCGCACCAGCAGCTGCGCGGCCGCGATGTCGACCGATCGGGCAGCCTTGAGCGAGCAGACCGCATCGACCCGCCCCGCGGCAAGGTGGCAGAGCGAGAGCGCGAGCGAGCCCATGATCCGCAGCCGCTCGGCCAGGCCGACGACGCCGCCGATCCGGGCAGCGACCGAAGCCGTCTTGGTCGCCTCGAAGGAGAGGATCTCGATCTGCTCCTTGGGCAGCTCCGGTGCGATCGGCTCGCCGTTCAGGCGCGCGCCGTCGCCCAGCACGGCCGTCCATTCTTCGCCGGAGCCGAAGTCGTAGACGTAGCCGAACGTGACGTCGCCCATGGTCGGGCCTTCCGCGACGGCGAACGAGAGCGAGAAGAAGGGGATCCCGCGCTTGGCGTTGACCGAGCCGTCGACAGGGTCGACCACGATCCAGCGCGAATCGCCGTCGCCGAAACGCCGCTCGCCGAGCTCCTCCGAGACGAGCGTGAACGCCTCGCCGCCCGCGTGGACGCGTTCGAGCCGCTCGACGAGCTTGCGCTCGGCGGCATCGTCGATCGCGGTGGTGTCGTCGCCGCCGACGCCCTGTCGCAGGATCGCCTCACGGTCGGCGCGTGCCGGCAGTCCGCGGAAGACCTCCCGCAGGTCGCCAACCGCCGCGCGGCACTCCGCGAGCCAGTCGGTCAAACCGGGTGGAACAGCAGGCCGCTGAAGAGCTTGGGATAGAAGTACGTGCTCTTCTGGGGCATCGTTTCGCCCGCCTCGGCCACGGCCTCGACCTGCTCCATCGTGGGCGGGCGGAGCAGGAACGCGGCCTCCGCGCGACCCGAGTCCACGAGCGCGACGGCCTCGTCCGTCCGCGGCGTGTACGTGACGTCCTGGAGCCCGAGGCGGTCGAGCGCGGCCGTGTCGAGCGAGCGCTCGCCCGGCGCCTCCACGAGGGCCGCCTCGCCCTCACCGTGGTAGACGACGAAGGCGGGATGGTCGTAGTCGACACGATCGAGCACGGCCAGCGCCTTCTCCGGCCCTCCGGAAACGGGGGTGACGCGGAAGCCGTTGTCGAGCGCGGGCGCCCTGCCGACGACGCGATGCGTCGGGAAGATCGTCAAGCCCTCGCCGTGGGTGTTGACGAGCACGGCCATCGTCCAGCCGCTGCGCTCGGTGCCCTGTTCCTCGTGGAACCGGAGCGCCGTCTCGTACCGGTGGTGGCCGTCGGCGATGACGAGCTTCTGGTCGGCGAGCGCGGCCTGCGTCGCGGCGATCGCCTCCGGGTCGGTAATACGCCACAGGCGGTTGGTCGACGGGCCGTCCTGAGCCGACATCAGCGGCTCTCCCTCCGCGAGCGGCTCCAGCACGCGCCGCGCGCCGGCGGACGGGTCGTCGTACAGGAGCAGGATCGGCGAGAGACTGGCGTGCGTCGCCCGCAGCAAGTCCAGCTGGGTCGCCTTCGGCCCCTCGTGCGTGCGCTCGTGCGGGCGGACGATCCCGTTCGCGTACGGCTCCAGGCCGAGCGAGACGACGGCCCCCTGCCGCGTGCGCGGGATCCCGTCGGGCCCCTCATAGTCCTGGCGCAGCCACCAGACCGCGTCGGTGTCCTCCTCGGTCAGGATCCCTTCGCGCTTCCACTCCTCGAAGAGGCGCGCCGCCTCCTCACAGGAGTCCGGGAGGATGAGGCGGACGACGTTGTACGGGCCGGACGCAAGGTACGCCTCGCGCTGCTCGGGACCGATGACGTCGTACGGCAGAGCGAGCAGCGAGCCGAGCGGCCCGGCCTTGCGCTCGTCGTAGCGAACGGCGCGAAACGGCTTCACGCGGGCCACGCGCGCACGTTACATGTCCTGCCGCCCGCCTAGACTCGGCTGGTGAGCGCGATCGCGGAGCTCGAGGAGGACCGGGTCGTCGAGGGCGTGTATGCGGTCGCGAAGAAGCAGCGGCTGCGCACGCGCTCGGGAGGCTCCTACCTCGCGCTCGAGCTCGTCGACCCCAGCGGCCGGATCCAGGCGCGCGTCTGGAACGACGTCGAGCTGCTGGAGAAGCGGTTCGCCGAGGGCGACGCTGTGCGCGTGCTCGGCCGGGTCGACCGCTTTCGGGACCGGCTCCAGCTGGAGGTACGCTCGATCGAGTCCGTCGACGATGCCAATCCGGAGGACCTCGTTCCTGCGCTCCGCCGGGACGCGGCCGAGCTGGACGGCTTCCTCGAGTTCCTCGCTGGCGAGCTCGCGCACCCGGGCCTCAAGGCGACGGTCGGCCGCTTCCTAACGGACGACGGGTTTCGCGAGCGCCTGCGCAGGCTTCCGGCCGCGCCCGGCCGGCACCACGACTACGCGGGCGGGCTGCTCGAGCACACGGTCGGGGTCGGCACTCTGTGCCGCGAGGCGGCTCAGCTCCATCCGCGCCTGAGAACGGACCTCGTGCTCGCCGCCGCGCTCCTGCACGACGCAGGGCGCACGGCGGAGCTCACTCCCGGGCCGTCGTTCACGCAGACCGCCGAGGGACGACTGCTCGGCCACGTCCACCTGGGGCTTCGGCTGATCGAGGAGCGCGCCGGCGAGCTCACTGCGGAGGTCCGCGCCGAGCTCCTGCACGCGGTCGCCGGCCACCACGACGTGCGGGCCGCGCGAACCGCCGAGGCGGCGGTGCTCTACCACGCGAACCAGCTGGACGCGGCCGCCGCGATCCGCCCGGTCCAGACGGCGGCCTAGACCGCGTGCTTTCAGCCGTCCTGGCGCTCGGGGCGAGCGTCGCCTGGGGAATCGGTGACTTCATCGGCGGGCTGAAGAGCCGTGCGCTCGCGCCGCTGGCCGTCCTGGCGATCGCCCAGCCGGTCGGGTTCGCGGCGATGGCGGTCATCGCGCTGATCCACTGGGAGCCGTGGCCCGGCGCGTCCGTGCTGTTTGCGATGCCGGCAGCCGTGCTCGGGACGCTGGGGTTGATCGCGTTCTACCGAGGCATGGCGGCCGGCGTGATCAGCCTCGTGGCGCCGATCGCCGCCACCGGCGCGCTGCTTCCGGTCGCGTTCGGCCTCGCCACGGGCGAGCGCCCGAGCCCGCTCCAACTCGCCGGGATCGCCCTGGCGATCGGCGGCGCGGTCGTCACCTCCTACGAGCCGCGAACGGAGACCGAACGGGCCCGCCTCGCGGCCGGGATCGGCTGGGCGCTCCTGGCGGCGGTCGCCTTCGGCGGTTATTTCGTCCCGATGCACGAGGCCGCCGAGAGCGACTTCGTCTGGGCCACGTTCGTGTTCCGCGCGACCTCGTTCAGCCTCGTCGCGATCGCGGTCCTCGTGGTGAGGCCACGCCTGCCGCGCGCGCGCCGCGAGCTCGCCGTGCTCGCGTGCATCGGGCTCGCCGACACGAGCGGAAACGTCCTCTTCGCGGCGGCCGCCTCGCAGGGCCTCGTCAGCGTCGTCTCGGTGCTCGCCTCGCTCTACCCGGTCGTGACGGTCGTGCTAGCGCGCGTCTACCTGCGCGAGCGGGTCACGCGAGTCCAGGAAGGGGGTGCGGCCGCCACGCTCGGCGGCGTGGTCCTCGTCTCTGCCGGCTAGCCTCGACTCCCGCTCGCTAGAGGTTTCGCCGCCACAGCAGGAAGCCGAGCGGGACGAAGGCGCTGAGGAAGAGGTACGGCGCGAGCGACGTGCGCGACGCGTCCTCGCCGACCGGGCGGGGCTTGCCCTCGCCGAGGAGCTCACGGGTAGTCGCGATCGCGCGGTCGGCGTCGTCCTCGTCGAACGCGCGGCCGCCGGCCGCGCGCGCGAGGTTGCGGACCGTGTCGCCGCTCGCCGCGTCGACGGCGTACTGGGCCTCCGGCGCGCCGTTCGCCCGGAAGATGCGCTCGTTCTGAGCAGAGAAGCGCACGACGACGAGGTGGGTGTCCTTCGTCTTGAACGCCGCCCGCATCCGCTGCTGGCTGAAGAGGCGGCTCTCGCCGTCGGTGAGGAACACGACGACCCGCTTCGTCGCCTGCGGCGTGAAGAAGTTCCGCGTCGGGACACCGCGCAGCGCGTCGAAGCTGCTGGCAACACGGTTCGCCCGCTGGAGCGGCGGCGGCCGGTCGATCCCCATCGTCCGCATCACCGTCGCGGCGAACGCGTCGCGATCGACGGTCGGCAGGAGGTGCGGGAGCACGCGGTCGGTCAGGGAGACGAGCCCGATCGGGACCTGTGGCAGCTCGTTCCGCAGCCTGAGCGCGGTCGCGCGGGCGCGCTCGAATCGCGTCTCGCCGTCGGCGCTCGAGGAGGCGAGCATCGACCGGGAGGTGTCGAAGACGACGAGGATCTCGGCGTCGGTGCGCGCGAGCCGGTCCTCTGACGTGTCGACGCTCGGCTGGGCTGCTCCGAGACCGAGCAACGCGGCGAGCACGACGAGTGCGATCGCGGCGAGCGGGCGCGACGCACGCGGCTCCGGCAGCCGAAGCGCCCGGCGCACCTCGCCGACGCGCCGCTCGGTCAGCACCATCACCGTGAGCGGGACGACGACGAGCAGCGCCACGAGGCCCGCGAGCGGCGTGAGGAAGGTGACGTCCATCAGTACCCGGCGCCCTCGGCGGCGGCCCCCGCCCCGGCCGCGTCGTCGACGCCGGTTCCGACGCCGAGCCGGTCGCGCCGCTGCTGGTTCTCCGACGTGAGCAGCGACATGAGGATCTCGAGGTTGAACTTCGCCTCCTCGTTCCGGGGATAGAGGCGGATCGAGCGCCGGAACTCGCCCGTGCTCCGGCGCAGCAGCATCGGCCCGTTCTGCGGATCGCCGACCGCCTCCTCGTAGGCCAGGATGGCGGAGAAGTTCGCAAGCGCGGAGGCCTGCCGCGGCGTCAGCGCGAACGTCTCGGCCGTGGCGAGGGCTGCCTGCGAGTCTGCGCGCGACGAGGTGCGCGAGGGGTCGTAGGCGATGTTCGCGCGCGCCCGGCTGAGCTGGAAGCGCTGCGCCGCGGTCCGCCAGGCGAGGTCGTCCTCGATCGAGAGGATGGACTTCAGCGACGGGGTCCGGCCCTCGACGTTCCAGAGCCCGTTCGCGTCGGGCGTGACGCCGAAGCGGAGGTCGTCGCGCTTCATCGTCGACTGCGCGGCCAGCACGTCGCTCGCGAAGACGGCGAGCGCCGCCGCGGCGAGCAGCGCGACGATGCCGCCGAGGACCCGCGCGCCGACGACCACCCGGTGCCTCATGCCGTCTCCTCGCCGTGGACGAGCCGGCGCCAGGTCAGACGCCCGCAGAGGTGCTCGTTCAGAGCGAGCAGGAGCAGGATCAGCGCGGACATTCCGGCGAGCGCGACGGGGAAGTCGGTGCCCGCGCCCTCGCGCCGCTGCCGCATGAGCGCTTCCCGCTTCCGCTGCAGCTCCGGCCTCGTTACGAACGCGTCGTCGCCGAGGACGCGCCTGAAGAGCTCCCGATCGTCGGGTGCCGGACGCAGGCCGACGATCTTGAGCGGGATCTTCTCCCTCTTGAAGCGGATCAGCGTCTGCGTCAGCTGTGGGACGTCGAAGAGCGAGTCGTCCAGGTCGCTGATCAGCAGAATGCCGAGGTCCGAGCTCTTGTCTCGCCGGAGAACGTCACGCGCAGTCTCGAGGCCGCGCGAGATCCGCGTGCCCGAGCGGAAGGATCCTGACCACGGATTCACGCGGTTGCCACCCCGCGTCGCCTCCTCCACGAGCCGGCTGTACTCCTCCCAGGAGGTGTCCTGCGGAACCTCGTAGGACCCCGCGGGGCACGGTCGCGAGCCGCGGCGGATGCACGGATACAGACGGACGCGCCCGAAGTGGCGCATGAACGGCGCCATCTCGGTGAAGGACGTCCGCGGCGGGACCGCCTCGTACGCGCTGTCCGAGAACATGACCATTCCGAACGACTGCCTCGTCTGCTGCACGTAGCGCAGCGCGTTCGCCGTCCGGAGATGCGGCGTGGAGCCGATGCTCGCGGAGAGGTCGAGCACGATCACGCCGCCCTCAGCTCCGGGGATCAGCGCGGCGCTCTTCGCCGGGTCGTCGTGCCGGACGAGCAGCCATGCGCCCGCGAGGAGCGCGAGCAGCACGGCGGCGAGACCGAACCGCACGGCGGCCGTGCGCAGGAGCGGCAAGCGCAGCTCACGCAGATCGGAGAGCGGGATCGCGCGCGGGTTCGCAGCCATCTACTTCCGGCCTTTGGCGATCACTTGCTCGGTGTCGTCGGAGATGCTCCCGATCTCGCCCTCGACCGGCGGCGGCTCCGACCAGGCCAGGCGCCGCGTCTCATCGGCTAGGTCGTCGTTCTCGACGCGGCCGAGCTCGCTCGCGAGCCGCTCCAGCGCCGGCCGGACCTCCTCGCTTTCGCCGGGCGACGTCGCACGAAGATGCGCGAGCGCGCGCTCGAGGTCGGTGCGCCGGGCCAGACGTCGCCGCTCGCGCCGGCGCTGCACGAAGCCGATCGGCGCGAGCGGGACGAGCAAGACGAGCGCCGCCAGGACAAGCGCTCCCGCGAGGCCGAGCGCGACCGCGGCGAGGAGCGTCGGCGACACGCGGTAGGTCGGCGCGGGCACCTGGCGGGGGTCGGCCCGGAAAGCGGGCTCGTCGAGGTTCGCGCCCAGCAGGCGCGAGGTCCCGCTCAGGAGTGGAAGCCGCACGCGCGTCGTCGTCCGGTCGCCGATGTCGGTCACCACGTAGGACACGCGGGCCTCGGGCAGCTCGAAGGTCTTGCCCTCCAGCTTGGGCAGGCACTTTTCGCCGCTGAGACAGTCGAGGTCGTAGACGAACTTCAGGTGGGTCGTGTTCCCGAGGTCTTCCCGCTCACGCCGGACCTGTCCGCGGACCTGGAACGGTGCGAAATTCCCGGACACGCGGACGGTCTCGGGCTTGACGAAGTCACGGTCGAGGAGGACGTCGATCTGCGCGGTGAGCGAGTCGCCGAAGAGGTGCTCGTGCGGCGTCACGTCGGCGCGCACGGCGAAGAGGTCGGTCTCGAGAATCGGGCCCTTCACGCCCCGCTCGTCGCGGAGCGCGAGAATCCCGGTCGCCGTTGCAGCGCCGACCAGCAGCGCGACGACGGCCCAGACGGCCTTGCGCCTCAATTCAGCCGCACCCCCACGCCGTACATCCGCGCCTCGGCCCAGGCGAGGAACGCGCGGAAGATCTCGTCGGGGTCGACGCTCGAGAGCAGGACCGGCTCGAGGCCGAAGGACGTGAAGCGCCCGAACAACGACTCGATCCGCTGCTCGTTCCGGCGCCGCCGCTCGGCCGCCTCGCGGCGCGACAACCGCAACAGCTTGATCTTCCCCGCCGACGGGTCGAGGACGGGCACGACGACGGAGCCGACCGGCGGGAAGCTCTGCTCCCAGACCGGATCCTGGATCACGACGGGCACGAGGTCCCACGGCTGCTCGAGCGCCTCCGCCCACGCCTCGTCGTCCACCGGCTCGATGAAGTCGGAGAGCAGGAAGACGAACGTGCCGGCCGGCAGCGCGCGACGGGAGTCGATCAGGTGCTGCAGCGCGTGGCTGACGTTGTCGGCCGGCGCGCGGAAGGTCGGATGCGGCAGCCGGCTCTCCTTCGTGCGCCAGAAATCCTGCTGCGAGTGCGGCGGGCGCCAGAACGGCTCGACGCCTCCCTCGGCGAAGTCGAGGTAGCCGAGCAGGCCGCGGGCGCGCTGCGCGCTGTCCACGATCAGCCGCCCGGCCTCGCGCATCACCGCCGGCTTCGAGAGCCACGGCAGCTCCTCGGGAAAGAGCTCCATCTCGGGACGCCGGTCGCAGACGAGGATGACCCTCGGCGCCTCCTCGGCGTAGTGCTCGCGCACGAGGAACTCGTCGCTCGAGCGCGCGGCGGAGAGCTTCGCGGACGCGTTCCAGTCGATCGTGCGCATGTCGTCGCCCGGGTGGTACGGGCGCGAGCCGGCCACGTCCGTCCCCGTCATCCGCCGCGCACTCTGCAGCGACCCGAAGGCCAGGCCGACCAGCCGACGCCGTGTCACGAGCGGGAACGTCAGCTCGCTGTCGGCCACGGCAGGCTCCTACTGACTGGGACTCTCGAGCGGGAGGACCTCGCCGCCGAGCACCGCCTCGGGCTTCGGCGCGCGCTGCAGGCAGCTGTCCTTGAAGTCGTTCATCGTCCGCTCGCGGCCGAGCTTGCGCACCTCGACGAGGAAGGTCGGCGTGAACAGGACGCGATGACCGATCACGGGCAGGAACAGCGACTCGACGTCCTCGGGCACGACGTAGTCGCGTCCGTTCAGCAGCGCCCACGCGCGCGCCGCCCGCTCGAGCGCGAGTGTTCCGCGGACGGAGGCGCCGATCGCGACCGCGTCGATGTGACGCGTCGCGCGGACGAGCTCGACGACCCAGTGCTGGATGATGTCGTCGACGTAGACGTCCTCGACCGCCTCCTGGAGCGCCTTGACCTCGGCGAGCGTCAGAGCGGACTCCATCCGGCCGAGCGGATGCCCGTGGCGCTGATCGCGGATGATCTCGAGCTCGTCGTCGGCTCCCGGATAGCCGAGCGCTGTCTTGAGCAGGAAGCGGTCGAGCTGCGCCTCCGGCAGCGGGAACGTGCCCTCGAGCTCGATCGGGTTCTGCGTCGCGAGCACGAGGAACGGATCCGGGAGCGTGCGGGTGACGCCGTCGACGGTGACCTGCCGCTCGGCCATGGCCTCGAGCAGGGCCGACTGCGTCTTCGGCATCGCGCGGTTGATCTCGTCGACGAGGACGACGTTCGCGAAGATCGGCCCGGGCCGGAACTCGAAGTCGCGCACCTTCTGGTCGAAGATCGACAGCCCCGTGACGTCGGTGGGCTGCAGGTCGGGCGTGCACTGGATCCTCGACGGCACCGCCTCCTCGACGGTCTGCGCGATCGCGCGCGCGAGCACCGTCTTGGCGGTTCCCGGCACGTCTTCGAGCAGGACGTGGCCCTGGCAGATGAGCGCGGCGAGGACGAGCCGGATCTCCTCGCGCTTGCCCCGGACCGCGATCTCGATGTTGTCGAGGAAGCGCTCCGCGCTGCGCGCCGCGCTCTCGAGCTCCGGCTTCGTCTGTCTTCCCGCAGCCTCGGTCGTGCCGCTCACGGCCGCGAAGTGTAGGGGTCGATATCGGCGCGGGACAAGCTCAGATGTTGAAGCGCACGTTAAGGACGTCGCCGTCCGAGACTACATACGACTTGCCCTCGAGCCGCTGGAGGCCCTCGGCCGCCGCCCTCGCGTGCGAGCCGAGCCGCACGAGATCGTCCCAGCGGATCACCTCGGCTCGGATGAAGCCGCGCGCGATGTCGGAGTGGATCGTCTCGGCCGCCTCGAGGGCCGTCTGACCGCGACGGAGCGTCCAGGCGCGGCTCTCGGTGTCGCCGGCGGTGATGAACGTGACGAGGTGGAGCGCGTCGGCGAGCCTCCCGGCGACGTCGGCGAGCGCGGACGGCTTGCCGTCGCGGAACGCGTCGGCCTCGTCCTCCGGGAGCTCGGCCAGCTCGAGCTCGAGCTTGGCGTCGAGCCCCTCCGGCCCGTTCACGATCGGGATCAACGGCTTGGTCGTGAGCGGCTCGAGCTCGGGCGGGAGGTCTCCTTCGTCGGCGAGCGAGCCGCCCGCCTCGACGTGTGCGAGCAGCTCCTCGAGGCGAGCGGCCTCTGCCTTCTTCGCGGGATCGCCCGACTTCGCCTCCTTGCGGACTCGCTCGAGCCGGCGCTCGACGTGGTCGCGGTCGGCGACCTGGAGCTCGAGCTTCAGCGTCTCGAGGTCGCGGTCGGGGTCGGCGTTGGCCGAGAAGCCGTCTAGGACGGCCAGGATGGCGTCGGCCTGGCGCAGGTTGCCGAGCAGCTGGGCGCCGGTCCCGGGCACGTCGACGACGCGGATCGCAGCCGGTGTCTTCTTGGCGGAGCCGATCACGGCCGCGACGCGGTCCAGCCGCTCGTCCGCGATCGCGGCCATGCCGACGTGCTCCTTGCCGTACTCGGACGCGCCCGCGCCTGTAAGCGCGTTGAAGAGCGTCGTTTTGCCCGCGCCGGGCAGGCCGACGATTCCGACCGAGAGCGCCATGGCCGGTGAGGTTAGACGCGCGTGACGTGCTTCTGGAGCGAGGCCAGCGCCCGGTGCTGGAGCGATTTCACGGCGCCTTCGGTCTTGCCGAGGATCCCGGCTACCTCGGCGTTCGCGAAGTTGAACACGAACTTCAGCGTCAGGACCTGGCGCTGCTCGGGCGAGAGCTGCGCGATCAGCTCGAGCATGCTCGCGCGTCCGATCGAGTGGAACGCGTGGAACTCGGCGGAAGCCTCCTCCGAGCCGGGCGGCTCGGGGACCTCCTCCTCGGGCTGGACGCGCTTGCCGGCACGGAAGAAGTCCATCGCGAGGTTGTGGGCGATGCGGAAGAGCCACGCCGAGAACGGCACCGACTTCCATTGGAAACGGCCGATCGACTCGAGCATCTTCAGGAACGTCTGCGTGGTCAGGTCCTCGGCGTCGTGCCGGTTGCCGACGCTCATGTGCAGGTAGCTGTAGATACGGTCGAAGTGGAGGAGGTAGAGCTCCTCGAGCGCGTCGCGGTCGCCAAGCTTTCCGCGGTCGACGAGCTCGCGCACGTTGTTGCGCGCCGCCGTGCCGGTTCCAACTGTCATCTATGCAGGGCATGCCCTGCGCCGCCTGATCGATAACTCGTCAGCCGCCGAAGCCGAGCCGGCTCTCGCGCGACGAGCGCTTGATGAAGACGACCTGGCGCAGCGCGACCGTATAGACGCCGTCGTCCGCCTCGAACCGATGTGCGCCGTCCCCGTTGCCGATTGCGCGCTCGAGCTCCTCGGCGACGGACACCGGAACGAGCGCCGCGATTCCCTGGCCGCCTTCGAAGCCGACTTCGATTCTGATCCGTTCCTCAGCCATGTGAAACGACCTCCGCGAGAGCTCCGTGGACGGAATCCGGGTGAACGAACGCGACCTGCAAACCGTACAGGCCGCGGCGGGGGGTCCGATCGATCAGCTGCGCGCCCTGCAGCTCCAGGTCGGCCAGGGCGGCGCCGATGTCGTCGACCCAGTAGGCGACGTGATGCATCCCGGGGCCGCGCTTCGAGAGGAAACGCCCGACCGGTGTGTCCTCGGCCAGCGGGCCGAGCAGCTCCACGCGGCTCTCGCCGACGGTGATCGCAATCGCGTCGACGCCTTGCTCTTCCAGCCGGTCGCGGTGCTCGAGCTCGGCGCCGAACAGGCGCGAGTACGTGTCGAAAGCCTGCTCCAGATCGTGGACCGCGACGCCGAGGTGGTGGATCCGCCGGGCCCGCACGGGCACCGATGCTATCGGCCCGCTTACGTGGTGAAGCGGTGGCCGCCGACGCGGAAGCCGCCCGGCATCACGGCCTGGACCACCCGTACGGCACCCACGTGCTCCGACGAGCGCGACTCGGGCTCGACGTCGGCGAACAGCTCCTGGAGCTCCTCGCGGACGAGCGTCTCCTTCTCCATCAGCGCCGCAGCCACCCGGTCGAGCGCGGACCGGTGCTTCTGGAGCAGCCGCACGGCCTCGGCGTACGCGTGGTCGGTGAGCCGCGCCTGCTCCTGGTCCCGCATCCGCTTCGTCTCCTCGGACAGCGCGTAGTTGTCCGCCCGCATCGTCCGCGACGTGGCCACCTCGGACATGCCGAACTCGAACACCATGGCACGGGCGAGGTCGGTCACCTTCTGGAGGTCGTTCGCAGCGCCGTTCGTGACGCGGCCGAAAACGATGTGCTCGCCCGCCCGGCCCGCGAGGACGATCTTCATGTAGTCGACGAACTCCTCCTTGGTGTGGAGGTAGCGATCCTCCTCGGGCAGGTGCAGCGTGTAGCCGAGGGCCTCCCCGCGCGAGACGATGGTCGCCTTGTGGACGGGGAACGCCTCGCCCATCAGGTGCGACATGAGCGCGTGGCCACCTTCGTGGAAGGCGAGGATCCGGCGCTCCTTCTCGGAGACGACCTTCCGCTGCTGGAGGCCGGCCACCACGCGCTCCATCGCGGCCTCGAAGTGGCGGGCGTGGATCAGCTGGCAGTCCTCGCGGCCGGCGAAGATCGCGGCCTCGTTGCAGATGTTCGCGAGGTCGGCGCCGGTCAGGCCGGCCGTCTGCCGGGAGACCGAGCCGAGGTCGACGTCGGGCGCGAGCGGCTTGCCGCGCGTGTGGACGCCGAGGATCTCCTCACGGCCGGCGAGATCGGGCGGGGAAACGAGCACCTGGCGGTCGAAGCGGCCGGGGCGGAGCAGCGCGGCGTCGAGGTCCTGGAGACGGTTCGAGGCGCCCATGACGACGACCTGATCATGCGTCGCGAACCCGTCCAGCTCGACGAGCAGCTGGTTCAGCGTCTGGTCGTGCTCGCGGTTCAAGCCGTGGCCGGAGCGGGCCATGCCGATTGCGTCCAGCTCGTCGATGAAGATGATCGCGGGCGCGTTCTTGCGCGCGGTGTCGAAGAGCTTGCGGATCCGGGCCGCTCCGAGCCCGGCGAACATCTCGACGAACGCGGACGCGCTCTGGGAGTAGAACTTCGCGCCGGACTCGTGCGCGACCGCCTTCGCGAGCAGCGTCTTGCCGGTCCCCGGCGGCCCGTAGAGCAGCATCCCCTTCGGGACGCGGGCGCCGAGCTTGCCGAAACGGCCGGGCTCGCGGAGGAAGTCGACGATCTCGAGCATCTCCTCCTTCGCCTCGCGCAGGCCGGCCACGTCCTGCCAGCGGACCGAGGAAGCCGACTCGGGCTCGATCTGCTTCGGCTTGACGCGCGGCATCAGCGCGACCGTGCGCCACAACAGGTAGATGATCAGCCCGAAGAAGACGAGCGGCATCCAGGTCAGAGCAAAATCGGGCAGGTGGCCGATGAAGTTGGAGACCGCGTCCAGCACCACGGCACCCATCGGCAGCGGCAGCCCGGACCTGAAGGGCTAGAGAACGTGCGTTTCGTGACGTGCGACCTCGGCAAGCAGGAACGAAGCCGGCCGTCCCTACACTGAAAACGAGATGACACTTCCGATCCCACCGCACTTCGATCCCGCACGCGTGCGCGAGGTCTGGCGCGTGCCCTACGGGATGCGGGCCGACGAGGCGAGGGTATGGGCCGCCGATCACGGCCTGGCGCCCGCCGCCGAGGACGGCTTCCGCATCTGCCTCGTCCTCGTCGACGTGCAGAACACGTTCTGCATCCCTGGCTCCGAGCTGTATGTCGCCGGCCGCTCGGGGAACGGGGCCGTCGACGACAACCGTCGGCTCTGCGAGTTCATCTACCGGAATCTCAGCGCGATCACGCAGGTCGTCCCGACGATGGACACCCACCGCGTGATGCAGATCTTCCATCCGATCTGGCTCGTCGACGCGGACGGAAAGCACCCCGCTCCGTACACGCAAATCACCGCCGACGACGTCGAGAGCGGACGCTGGCGCCTGAACTCGGCGGTCGCGGCGAGCGTCGGCGTGGAGGAGGACTACGCCGAGCGGCAACTCCTTCACTACACACGCAGCCTCGAGGCCGGCGGCAAGTACAGCCTGACCATCTGGCCGTACCACTCGATGCTCGGTGGGATCGGCCATGCGCTCGCTTCGTCGGTCGAGGAGGCCGTCTTCTTCCATTCGGTCGCGCGCTACGCGCAGCCCCAGTTCGAGGTCAAGGGCGAGAACCCGCTCACCGAGCACTATTCGATCCTCGCGCCCGAGGTCCGCGAAGGCCCCGACGGCGAGCCGATCGCGGGCGTGAACGAGGCGCTGATCGAGCGGCTGCTCTCGTTCGACGCCGTCATCGTCGCCGGCCAGGCGAAGAGCCACTGCGTCGCCTGGACCATCGACGACCTCCTCGAAGGCGACGACGAGCGGGAACGGGCGCTCGCGCCGCGCACCTACCTCCTGGAAGACTGCACCTCCCCGGTCGTCGTGGCCGGCGCCGACTACACCGAGGAGGCGAACGCCGCTTTCCGCCGCTTCGCGGACGCCGGGATGCACGTCGTCAGCTCAACGGAGCCGATGGAGAGCTGGCCGGAGCTCGGGGAGCTGCTTCAGGTGACGAGCTCGAGCCGCGGGTTCGGCCGGTAGCGCCGGCCGACCTTGGCCGACGGGCGTCCGTCGGTCATGACGACGTCGCCGGTGAAATCGTTCTCGCCGCGGATGAGCGACGAGCCGATCCCGTAGGAATCCACAGGCACGCCCGCGTCCTCGAAACGCTTGATCTTCTCGACGTCGAAGCCGCCGGACGCGACGATCTTCACCCGCTCGAAACCGTCACGGTCGAGCGCGTCACGCACCTTCCGGACGAGGCGCTCGTTGACGCCGCGGGGGTCGAAGTCGCCCAGCTCGTTCCAGAGCGAGCGGTCGACCAGCTGACCGCTGGTGTCGAGCCGGACTCCCCACAGACGTGGGCCGAGCGCGCGAGCGACCTCGAGCGCGGTGCGCACGGAGTCGTTCTCGAAGTCCACGAGCACGACGATGTTGAAGTCCTCCGGCGCCCACTCGGCGAACTTCGTCGCCGCGAGGACGGTGTTGCCGCCGTACGCGGAGATCAGCGCGTGCGGCACCGTGCCGAGGCCGCGCCCGCCCCACCATGAGGCCTGCGCGTCGGTCGTCATCCCGATCGGGGCGCCGACGTGCCCGCCGGCGACGTACGCGGCGTAGCCGTCGCCGGTCTGCACGCGCTGGTGGTCGTGGCGGGCCGGCATGAAGATGATCGGCTTCCGGTTGGCGGCTTTCAGGACGTCGGCGACGTTCGTGCTGATCAGCGTCCGCCGCGCCAGCGTGCCGAGGTAGGCGGTCTCGAGATGCGCGAAGAGCGTGTAGTCGCCCTCGATCGTCATCACGGTCTCCCACGGCGCGATCTCGTCGCCGTCGTACAGGGCGTGGACGGTGAGCTCGTCCCAGTCGTCGACGCAGAGCTTCAGGATGGCGATCGCCTCGTCGATCCCGCCGAGGATCGACTCTCGCTTCTGGAAGACCTGCATGACGACCCGCGGATGGCGGCCGTCCGCAAGCAGCGCCGCGCGCGTGTGGTTGAAGTACGCGTCGCTGTAGTAGCCCTCCCGCATCTTCTCGACCGGGAGGTCGAAGATCTCCGGCGGGAGCCGCCTACGCTGGGTCTGGACGGCCATCTTCGAGCCGGAGGCAAGCGGTGAGCGCGGCTTCGGCTACCTCGACCTGCTCGGGTGTCGGCTCGGCCGTCGCGAGGCGGTGCTGAAGCTCGTGGCCCGGCCTCGCGAGCGCCCTGGAGAGCCGGTGGTCGGGGTGACGCACCATCCAGCTGAAGATCTCCGTCGAGACCGCCACGGCGCCGAGCGTGGCTGCACCACGCGCCGCGCTGCGGAGGTGGATCGGCGCCCTCGCCGCGAGGGCGTTTCCGATCGTGAGCGTCGCGACCATCGGACCGAGCAGGTGCGAGCCGCAGCGCTCGTGCTCCTTCTCGCGCGCCTCGCCGTGCTCGTAGCTGCCGATCGAGATGTGCTCGGCGCCGTGGTAGGCGGCGAGCTCGCCGCCGCGCAGCGCGAAGGCAGCGGGGACGATCGATGCGAGGGTCGCGACGGTCTCGCGGGCCGCGGGGCCGAGCGTCTTCGACCCGCGTGCGAGGCCCGCGATCCCCGCGCTGGCCGCCATCGCGGTGATCACGCGGGGCCGCTCGAACGGCAGGCGCGCCTCCGGCAGCCGGCGCCGGATCTCCGGGAGCAGCATGAAGACCTCGGCGAGCTTGGCCGGCCCCCGGAGCAGCGGGCTGCTGATGTCGGCGGAGCGGAAACGCTTGGGCGCCGACTCGACCTTGAGCGTCCCGTCCGGCAGCCGAACCGCGCACGCCCAGGACGTCGGCCCGTGGACGAGCACGCCGTTCGCCAGCGCCATCCCGCCGAGGCGGATCTTGTCGCTCATACGAGACAGGCTAACTCCGCGGGGCGGGCTCGGGGACATGTCTGGTGAACGCGTCGACCTCCTAGCCGAGGAGCGCCTCGGCCGCCTCGCGCAGGAAGCGCGCGCCGAGGGCGAGGTCGTCGACGTGCGCCCGCTCGTCGGCCGAGTGGACGAGGCGGGAGGCGAGCTCGGGATCCATGGTCCGCATCGGGAAGAACCCGTAGACCACGGTGCCGAAGGCCTCTCGCAGCCAATGGCTGTCGGTGAAGCCTGCGACCATCACGGGAGTCGCGACAGCGCCCGGCTCAAGCCGCTCGACGAACGAGGCGACGACCTCCCACAGCGGCGATTCCATCGTCGACCGCGTCCCACCCCACGCCTCGATCCACTGGAGGTCGTACGAAGCCCCGCCGAGCACCTCGCGGATCAGCGGCTCCGCGTCGGCCGGCAACTGTCCGGGAAGCAGCCTGCAGTCGACGGTGACGTCGCAGCGCGCGGGGATCACGTTCCGCTTCTGCGAGGCGGCGATCATCGTCGGCGACAGGGTCAGCGACAGCAGCGGCTCGACGAGGTCACCGGCGAGCGGATGGATCGCCCGCGCGCGCTCGAGCGCCTCCTCGACGCCGGCCGGCTTCTCACCCGTGAGCACCTCCAGAAGCGCCGTCGTCTCAGGGCCGAGCGTCCGCTCGGGCCGATACGCGGCGAGGCGCTCGATCAGCGAGGCCGCCTTGACCAGCGCGTTGTCCGCGATCCCGGGCATCGACGCATGGCCGCTGCGGCCGTGCACCGTGAGCAGGAACGGCGCGCTCATCTTCTCAGCGGTCGAGCAGAGGTAGAGCACGCGCCCTCCGAGCTCGAGCCGGTCGCCGCCGCCCTCGTTGAGCGCGTACTCGCAGCGGACGGCGTCCGGGTGAGCCCGGACGAGCCACTGCAGCCCGAAGTCCTCACCCACCTCCTCGTCGGCCGTCGCGGCGAAGATCAGGTCGCCGCTCGGCTCGAACCCCTCGCGGGCAAGTGACGCGATCGCGACCGCGCTGGCCGCCACCTGACCCTTCATGTCGAGCGCGCCGCGGCCCCAGACGTAGTCGTCGCGCAGCTCGCCCGACCACGGGTCGACCTGCCATTCGGCCGAGTCGGCGAGAACCGTGTCGGTGTGCGACAAGAAGAGCAGCCGCGGCCCTTCACCGCCGGGGATGCGAGCCACGAGGTTCGCGCGGTCGGCCACCTTGGCGAAGAGCTCGCACCGAACGCCGTAGTCCTCGAGGTAGGCCCGCAGGAGCTCGGCGGCACGCGTCTCGTTTCCCGGCGGGTTCACCGTGTCCAGCCGGATCAGCTCCCGGAGGAGCTCGACCGTCTCGTCGCGTAGCGCGTCGGACACGTCCGCAGCCAAGGCGCGGGAGCATACTTGCGCGGAATGAGCGATCTGTTCTCCGACGCGGCGCGTGAGCGGCTCCCGGAGGTAGCTCCGCTGGCGATTCGCGTCCGACCGAAGACGCTCGAGGAGTTCGTCGGCCAGCCCCAGATCCTCGGCGACCGCTCGGCCCTCCGGACGGGCATCGAGAACGACCGGGTCGGCTCGATGATCCTCTACGGCCCCCCGGGCAGCGGGAAGACGACGCTCGCGAGGATCGTCGCCCACACGACCGGAGCCGAGTTCGAGGAGCTCTCGGCCGTGTCGGCGACGGTCGGCGACGTGAGGGGAGTTCTGGCCCGCGCCAGGGAACGCCTCGGCGCCCAGGGACAGCGGACGATCCTGTTCCTCGACGAGATCCACCGCTTCAACAAGGCGCAGCAGGACGCGCTGCTCCCCGCCGTCGAGGAGGGCGTCGTGACGCTGATCGGCGCCACGACGGAGAACCCCTACTTCGAGGTCAATTCCGCACTGCTGTCGCGGATGCAGCTGTACGAGCTGGAGCCGCTCTCCGACGAGGAGCTCGCCGAGGTTGTCCGCCGTGGAACGACGGAGCTCGGCGTCTCACTCGACGACGGCGTCGCCGAGCTGATCGTCCGCCGCGCCGGCGGCGACGCCAGGCACGCGCTCAGCATCCTCGAGCTCGCCGCGCAGACCGCCGATGCGGAAGGCGCGGCCATCGGCGAGGCGCATGTCGAGGACGCCGCGCGCAAGCGGCCGCTCGTGTACGACAAGGGCGGCGACGCCCACTACGACTTCATCTCGGCCTTCATCAAATCGATGCGCGGCTCCGACCCCGACGCGGCGGTCTACTACCTCGCGGCGATGCTCGAGGGCGGCGAGGATCCGCGCTTCGTCGCGAGGCGGATGATCGTGCTCGCCTCGGAGGATGTCGGCAATGCCGATCCGCAGGCGCTGCTCGTGGCGGTCGCGGCCGCCCACGCCGTGGAGCACGTCGGCCTACCCGAGGCACGGCTGAATCTCGCCCAGGCGGCTATCTACCTTGCGCGCGCACCGAAGTCGAATGCGGTGATCAAGGCACTGGGAGCGGCGGCGGCCGACGTCCGCGAGCACGGCCACCTGCGGCCGCCCGACGCACTGCGCGACACGCATTACTACGGCGCGAAGAAGCTCGGCCGCGGCAAGGGCTACATCTACCCGCACAGCGACCCGGCCGGCTTCGAGGTCGACCACCTCCCGGACGAGCTCAAGGGCCGCAAATACGTCGAGGACGATTAGTCCGAGCCGCGCTCGATCCGCCCTGCCGCCTGCTCGGACCACGGGCTCGCGAGGACCCGCCATTCGGCGGCCGCGCGCTCCGTGTCGTACTCGGTACGGCGGAACTCGAACGCGCCGCCGTCGAGCCGCACCGCCCAGGCCGCCCGGACGTCGCCGTCGAGCGGCATCCCGACGCTGCCCGGGTTGAGGAGGTCGGTGCCGTTCGGCCCGGGCCGCCGAAACTGCTGGTGGCTGTGCCCGAAGACGACGGTCGTGTCAGCGACGCCCGCGAGCATTCGCTCCTCACCCTCCTCCGGCCGCGGTGCGAAGCTCTCGACGTCCGAGAGCGGCGACCCGTGCACGTAGAGGACGCCGTCGAGCTCGATCTGCGCCTGCAGCGAGTACTGCCAACCCTCCTCGGACCCGAGGCCGGAATCGGAGGCCTCGATCACCTCGACCACCTCGGGTCGGTCGAGCGGCGACTCGCGCAGCCAGCGCTCGTTGTTCCCGCGGATCCACGTCGAGGCGGCAAGGGAGCGCAGCAGCTTCAGCGTCTCGAGCGGCCAGGGGCAGTGCGCCGAGTAGTCGCCGCCGAGCAGCCACCGATCCACGCCTTCCCGCTCGGCGTCCGCGAGCACAGCCTCCAGCGCCGGCAGGTTCCCATGGATGTCGTAGAGAAGACCGAGCACGTAGCCTTCCGCCGGTGAAGATAGTCGTCCTGGTCAAACAGGTCCCGCATCCACAGGCGATCGAGTTCGACGAGGAGACCAGGACGCTCAAGCGCGAAGGCGTTCCGCTCTTGCTCAACCCGTTCGACCGCGCGGCCGTACGAACGGCCGTCGTCCTGCGGGACGAGGCCGGCGGAGAGGTCGTCGCGATGACGATGGGGCCGCCGGCCGCGCAGGACGCTCTGCGCGAGACGCTCGCCCTCGGCGCCGACCGCGCGATCCACCTCTCCGACCGCGTGTTCGCGGTCGCGGACACGCTCGGAACCTCGCGGACGATCGCGCTCGCCCTACGCAAGGAGGGAGACGTCGACCTCGTGCTCACCGGGCGCAAGACCGTCGACTCGGAGACCTGGCAGGTACCGCCCGAGGTCGCGGCCTTCCTCGGCTGGCCGCAGATCGTGAGTGCGCTGTCGCTCGAGCCGACGAACGGAGGTCTCCGCGTCACGCGCGAGATCGACGGCGGCGAGGAGGACTACGAGGTGCAGCTTCCGGCGGTTGTCTCGGTGGCGCGCGCGCACGAGGACGAGGCCGAGCCGGCGGACGGCCGCATCGACGTCTGGAGCGCGAGCGACCTCGTCGACGACCTCGTAGAGAACGACAAGCGCTTCGGCCAGCCGGGGTCGCCGACGCGCGTGCTCGTCGTTCGTGACGCGACGCCGGAGCGGGCGGGGTTGCGGGTCGCGGGGGTGGACGAGGCGGTCGAGGCGGTCGCGCGCCTGCTCGAGGAGTCGAAGCCTCCGGCGCCCTCGTGGGAGAAGCCGCCCCACGCCGCCGAGAGGCCGGCCGCGCACTACGACGCCTGGTCGGTCGTCGAGACCCGCGACGGGCGACCGACCCGAGCGTCGCTGGAGCTCGTCGCCAAGGCGCGCGAGCTCTCCGGGAAGCTGGGCGGACGCGCCGGCGCGCTCCTCGTCGGCCACGGCCTGGAGGAGGCCGCGAAGGAGGCAATCCGGCACGGCGCCGAGGCCGCGTATGTCGTCGACGACGGGTCGTTCGTCACCTACGACGCGGCGCGGATCGCCGCCGCGCTTCGCCTCGTGGTCGAGCGGGAGCGACCGCACGTGCTGCTCATCCCCGCAAGCGCGCGTGGCCGCGACTACGGGCCACGGCTTGCGGGAGACCTCGAGGTCGGGATGACGGGCGACTGCGTCGACGTCGACATCGCGAAGGCGGGCCGCCTGCTGCAGAGGAAGCCGGCGTACGGCGGCAACATCGTCTCGGTCATCCTCGGCGCCACGAACCCGCAGCTGGCGACGGTGCGCTCGCGCATGTTCGAGCCGCTCGAGCCACGCGAGGTCACGGGCGAGATCCACCGCGTCTCGCCCGACGGTCTTCCGCCGGCGCGCACCAGGCTGCTCGAACGGCGCGGCGGAACGGACGCCTGGCGGCTCGACGAGGCGGAGGTCGTCGTCCTGCTCGGCCCCGGCGGCGGCGAGCCGGAGGAGGTCGCCGAGCTCACTCGCCAGGCGGGCGCTGCCTTCGGCGCTTCACGCGAGCTGTGTGCGTCGGCCGCCGTCCCGTGGAGCTACCACGTCGGGCTCTACGGCCGGCCGGTGGCGCCTCGCGTCCTGATCGCGCTGGACGTGCCCGACGACTTCGAGCACGTGACGGGCTTCGTCAAAGCCGGCGTGGTCGTTGCCGTCCCTGAGGCAGCCTGGCAGGCGGACGTCCAGGTCAGCGCCGGGCCGGACTCGCTGCGCGAGCTGGTGAACCGCATCGCCGCGCTCGTGTAGCCGTTACGGTTCGGCGCCATGGCGGGGGCCGCCCAGCCGAAGCAGGACGTCATCCGGATCGTGCTCGCGGACGACGACGAGGGCTTCCTCGAATCGCTCCGGGCACTGGTCGAGGAGCATCCGTCGCTCTCCGTCGAGGCAACCGCGACCGACGGCCTGCGCGCGACGGAGCTCGTGCGCGAGCTCGAGCCCGACGCGCTCGTGATCGACCTGCACATGCCGCGGCTCGACGGCGTCGCGGCGATCGCCCAGATCCGCGCGAAGCATCCCACTCTGTGCTTGATCGCGCTCACGGGCGACGAGTCGCACGAGATCCACCAGGCGGTCGCCGAGGCGGGCGGCGACGCCGTGCTGCTGAAGAGCGAGATGGTCGAGAACCTGGCCGAGCGCCTGGTCGCCACGATTCCTTTGCTTCACCCCAGCCCTGAGGCGTAGGGCGCGCGGACGATGGCGAGGGCCGGAATCGAACCGGCGACACCACGGTTTTCAGCCGTGTGCTCTACCAACTGAGCTACCTCGCCCTGGGGCGAACAGGTTACCCCGACTCGAGCTGAGCCGAGAGGCGCTTCGGCGCCGTCATCCGGTAGCTCTCCTCGACGAGATCGGCGAGCTCGTCCCAGTCGAGCGTGCCGTCCAGTCGCACACCGACCCACCCGTGGTGGCCGACGTACGGCGGCCTGAAGAAGCGGTCGGGGACAGCCTGGACGAGCATCTCCTGGACGCCGTCCGGCGCCTTGACCCAGAGCGACGGACGCCCGTCCATTCGATGCTGCATCGCGAAGATCTTGTCGCGCACCTTGAAGGACGGGTCGCCGACGCCGCCACTCTCGACGGCCTCCGGGAACGCGAGGCAGACCACTCGCAGCCGCTCGAGCGGATAGTCGGGATCGCTCACGACGATTCGAGCCGTTGCTCCAGGGCTCGCACCGCCTCCTCCAGCCGTGACACGCGCTCCTCGAGGCCCGACGGCGCCGAGACCGGTGGTCCCGGCTCCGCATCGAGAACGTCGCCGCCCAGCAGCTGTGTGTAGCGCTCTTCCTTCTGGCCGGGCCGCCGCGGCAACCGCGCGACGAGTTCGCGCACAATCAGATCCTCGAGGACGTGCTCGACGTCGGCGAGGCCGTCGAAGCCGTAGAGCCGGTCGGTCCGCTGCTTGAGCTCGCCGGGAGTCTGCGGCCCTCGCAACATGAGCACGGCGAGGAGCGACATCTCCGCGTCGGAGACGCCGAGTGCCTCCGGCAAGAGGTGCCGGAACTTCGCCGCCCGGCTACCCGGGCCGCTGGCGAGCCGAGACCAGCCCCGACGGCTCAGCTCGTCCAGCGCAGATCGAATGGTCGCCTCGTCGTAGTCCACGACGGGGTCGCGGTTCGTCGTCTGGTTGCAGGCCGAACGGAGGGCGTTGAGCGAGAGCGGGTAGACGTCCGGCGTCGTTCGCTGCTTCTCGATCAGGCAGCCGAGAACTCGGAGCTCGGCGGGGCTCAAGTCCACGGTCGAAGGCTAGCCGCGCGAAAAAAGGACGTTCGGGCCGGAATGACCGCGCCACGAACGTCCTCCTGATTCCGAATTTAGCAGCCTATGTGCGCTTTCGTGCAAGCAGCGCAGTGCCTCGGCCGGCCGAAAAATCTGCAAATTCCGCGAACCCGCGCTGCCCGAGCTCATTCCGCAGTCGCTCGAAGGGCACGTAGATCGGCGTCTCGGCGCCGCCGGAGAAGCTGAAGACGACCGTGCCTCCGGGGGCCGTGACCCGGGCGAGCTCGTCGAAGAACGGGATCATGTTCGCGAGCGTCACGAGGTCGAACGCGCCGTCCTCGTACGGGAGGTTCGAGGCGTCGGCCAGCTCGAACCGCACACGGTCCGCGACCCGCTCGGGCGTCGCCGACCGCGCCTGAGCGAGCATCTCGGGCGAGAGATCCACACCGACGATCTCGGTCTCGGGGAAGCGCTCCGCGATCACGAGGGCCGCCTGACCCGTGCCGGTGCCGAGATCGAGCGTCCGGCGCGGCGGATCGACCGCGTCGAGGGCGACCTTGAACGCGTCGAACGCGTCGGCGCTTCGCATCTGGCCCCAGACGGGAGCCATCCGGTCGAACTGCCGCCTGACGACCGGCCGGAAGAGACGCCAGAGACCCGGCTGCCGCACGGAAACGTCCGTCGCGAGGCGGGCGAAGCGCTGCCCCAGCGTCACGTCGGCACCTCGATCTCGACCGTCGTCCCCGCTGCGGCGCCGAGCGTCTCGGCAGCGTTGCCGCGGCTGACCGCGAGCGCGACGTTGCGATAGGAGTCCTCGTAGAGGATCAGCTCGCCCTCCTCGGCGTCGGCAAAGGTACGGGCCGCAACCGCCTCCTGCGGCCGTCCTGCCACGACGAGGCTGACGCGCCGGCCGGGAACGATGCCCGCCTCTTCGAGATGTGGCGGGCGCAGGTTGAGCTGCATGTTCCCGAAGCGGTCGACATAGAGGCACGTCGCTCCGATCCGCCCGGCGGAGACTTTGGGCGCGGGCACGTCGAGGCGGACGAGCGATTCCGGATCGATCGGCGGCCCGAGCTCCGCCAGCTCGATCCCACGCGCAAGGTGGGCGGCCGCGGGCGAGAAGACATCACGCCCGTGGAACGTCGCCGAGACCGGCGTCAGCGCGTATGCGGGGTTCGTCAACTCGTGCGCGGCTTCGATCCCGAACAGCGACTCGGCGGCGGGCAACAGCAGCCCGTTGTCGGGCCCGACGAAGCGCCGTCCGTCGCCCGACTCGAGCGCGAGCGCGCGCCGACCGCTCCCGACACCGGGGTCGACGATCGCCAGGTGTACGCCGCGCGGCGCGTACGGGACGGTGTTCGCCAGGACCAACGCGCCCTGAAGG
>DATFQE010000006.1:0-11194 GCA_035264445.1 Gaiellaceae bacterium
GTGCAGATCGCAGACACGATGATCCGCGCCGGCGACCACGAGGTGATCGTCGCGGGCGGGATGGAGTCGATGTCGAACGCGCCCTACATCCTCAAGAAGGCGCGCTTCGGCTACCGGCTCGGCGACGGGACGCTGATCGACATGATGACCCACGACGGGCTGACCTCGACGTTCGACAAGAAGCACATGGTCGAGCAGGCGTCGTTCGTGTCCCGCGAGCTCGGCATCTCGCGCGAGGACCAAGATCTCTGGGCGCTGCGCTCGCACGAGCGCGCGGTCGCCGCGCAGGAGCAGGGGCGCTTCTCGGACGAGATCGTTCCAGTCGGCGATGTCGAAGCAGACGAGGGGCCGCGCCGCGACACGTCGATCGAGAAGCTCGCGGCGCTGAAGCCGGTCTTCGACCCCGAGGGCACGACGACCGCCGGCAACGCGCCCGGCGTCAACGACGGCGCTGCCGCGCTCGTCGTGACGAGCGAGGAGTTCGCGAAGAAGCGCGGGCTGGAGCCGCTGGCGACGATCGTCTCGCAGGCGTACGTCGCCGACGACTTCGCCTACCTCGCGCGCACGCCCGCGAAGGCTGGGGCGCAGGCGCTGGCGAAGGCGGGGAAGTCGATCGACGACGTCGAGCGCGTTGAGCTGAACGAGGCCTTCTCGTCCGTGGTGCTCAACTCGACGGCGATGCTCGGGGCGGACCCCGAGCGCGTGAACGTCAACGGCGGCGCTGTCGCGCTCGGGCACCCGATCGGCGCCTCGGGCGGGCGCATTCTCGGGACGATGATCTACGAGCTCCGGCGCAACGGCGGCGGGCTCGGCCTCGCGGCGATCTGCTCGGGCGGCGGGCAGGGCGACGCCCTTTTGCTCGACGTCTGACCCGTCCGGGTGACACCCCGGTAACCCGGCCGGGGGATCTTTCGCGAGAACGGCAACTTCGGGCCGCTGCGTGCGTTGTACTGAGGACAGATGGCACCGGTCTTCCCCTCGCGCTTGCCGCCGCTGCGCCGGCGAGCGCCTGGGAAGGCACTGCTCGCGCTCAGCGTTCTCGTCGTCGCCCTGTCGGCCCTCGCCGCAGCGCCGCCCGGATTGGCGTATTCGTGCGCAGCGGGGCGGGCGCGCGTGCCGCAAAACCGCCTCGACGACTGCCGCGGCCCGGTCAAGGCGCCGAAGAAGCGGAGCCGGACGGCGCAGGCCGAGGAGGCCGGGCGGATCGGCGCGACGCCGTTGATCCTGCTCCTGCTCGCGCTCGGCGGCACGCTCGCGCTGCCGATCGGCTTCGACCGCATGTCGCGGCGGGACGGGTACGAGTCGGACCAGTTTCTCCGTTAGCCTCCGGCGCCGTGAAATTCGAGCACGTGTTGGTCGTGGGCGCCGGCCAGATGGGCGGCGGGATCGCGCAGGTCGTCGCCGCGTCCGGACGTCGGGTCTCGCTTCACGACGCTGCACCGGGCGCCGTCGAGCGCGGCGTCGAGGCGATGCGGAAGAGCGTCGGCAAGCTCGCCGAGAAGGGCGGCCCCGATCCGGGAGACGTGCTCGCCCGGGTCGAGCCGGCCGGCGACCTGGTGCCCGCCGACCTGATGATCGAGGCGGTCGTCGAGGACGCCGCGGTCAAGGAGGACATCTTCCGCCGTGCCGACGCGGCGTTGCCCGCCGAGGCAATTCTCGCCTCGAACACGTCGTCGATCCCGATCACCTCGCTTGCCGCGGTCACCGGCCGGCCCGAGCGCGTGATCGGCATGCACTTCTTCAACCCGGTGCCGGTCCTGAAGCTCGTCGAGGTGATCCGCGGCGTGCAGACCTCCGACGAGACGGCGGCCGCGGTCGTGGAGCTGGCGGAGGACCTGGGCAAGACCCCGGCCGAGGCGCGCGACTTCCCCGGCTTCGTCTCGAACCGGATCTTGATGCCGTTCATCAACGAGGCCGCCTACGCGCTGCTGGAGGGCGTCGCCGAGCCCGAGGCGATCGACACGATCGCGAGGCTCGGGTTCGCGCATCCGCTGGGCCCGCTCGCGCTCGCCGATCTGATCGGGCTGGACACATGCGTGGCGATCATGGACGTCCTGCACGAGGGCTTCGGCGACCCGAAGTATGCGCCGTGCCCGCTCCTGCGCCAGTACGTGCAGGCCGGCCGCCTGGGCCGCAAGAGCGGCCGCGGCTTCTACGAGTACTAGAGCTTCTTCGCCAGGTCGACGAAGACGCGCCCGGGCAGCTCGTCGCGCAGGCACAGCGCCGAGTCCGCGGCGGCGGCGAGCCGGGCGCCGGCGGCTCGCGCGCCGAGTAGGCGCGCGCGAAGACGGTCGGTGAGGATCGCGACGGCGTCGGCACGCGTCAGGCCGCGGACTGCGAGCGCGCGGCGGTAGCGGGCGTACGAGCCGGCGTACTTCGCGGAGACGAGCGACCACTCCGCCCGGGTGATGTCGCGTGGGCGCACGCGCGCGCCGCGGAGCGCCCGTCGCGCGACGAGCGCGGTTACGGCCGCGCGCCGGCTGCCCGCGAACGGCGCGAGCCGGGCGACCGCGGCCTCCGCCACCATTCCGGCCGGAAAAGCGCACTGGATTCCCTCCGGCAGGATCAGCTGGCCGTCGGTGAGCGACGTGTCGAACGCGGCCCGTGCGGGCGCGTCGCAGAGCGACTGGTCGCGCGTCCAGAGGTAGGTGCACGCGGCGAGCGGCTTGTCTGGATCGGCCCCGGCCGCGTCGAACGTCCCCCAGCCCCACGACCAGATCGAGCCGAGCCCGAGCTCGCCGGCGACCTGCCGGGCCGCGAGGGCGTTCAGCTTGACGAACTGCAGCCAGGCGCCGAGCGGCTGGAGGCCTTCCCGTCCGCTCGTCCCGGGCTTCGAGTGGAAGCCCAGGATCAGGCCAAGGCGCGCCGGGTCGATGCCGAGCGCCGCGAGCCGGCTGACCGGGCGGCGCATCGCCACGCGGAGTGCCCGACTCGCGAGGACGGGCCCGAGCGCGTAGGTCCGTGGGGCGTCGAAGTACGACTCGTAGACGATGTCGGCCGAGGCCGAAAGCTGCTGCCACCACGCGCCGGCCGCGCCCTGGAGCTCGAGCTTGCCGTGGACGAACAGGAACGGGCGCGCCCCGCGTGCGCTGAGCTGTCGGGCGAGCTCGAGCACGTTGGTGCGGTACGCCGAATTGCTCGGCGACCACGGCGTCGGCAGGTTGGCGCCCCACATCTCCTCGAGCGCGATCAGCGGCGTCGCGCAGCCGGAGGAGGCGGCTGCGCGCTCGAGGAGCTCGGCCGCTTCGACGGCGACCGTGCCGGCGTCCGCGGGCTCCGACGGCGTGCCGACGAACCGCATCAGCTTCATCTGCCAGTAGACGGTGTGCGCGCCGCCGTCGCGGAGGCTCTGCGGCGTCGTCGTCCCGCTCGACGCGAGCACGAGGCCGGGACGCCGGAACAGCTCGTCCCGGAAGTCGACGCTGCTCTCGGCGTAGTCGACCCAGAGCGGCTTCGTATCCGGGAGGCCGCACGGGCCCGCCAGCGCGTTCGGGGCAAAGACGAGGGTCGCCGCGACGGTCGCGACGATGAACCGCAGGTGCATCGCTCTCGCTTTCGGCACAGATCGACCCGGACCCAACCCCTCGTAGACTGAGTTATATGGATTTCGAGCTCAGCACGGACCAACGAGAGATCCAGACCCTCGCGCGCGACTTCGCGCAGGCCGAGATCGAGCCCAACGCGGCGGCCTGGGACCGCGACCACCACTTTCCGCGCGAGCTGTTCGCGAAGCTCGCGGAGCTCGGCCTGATGGGCGTGTGCGTTCCGGAGGAGTACGGCGGAGCCGGCGCCGACTTCGTCTCGTACATCCTGGTGCTCGAGGAGCTGTCGCGCGCCGACGCGGGCGTCGGTGTGACGGTCGCCGTGCACACGAGCGCGGTCACGCTGCCCCTGCTGATGTTCGGGACGGACGAGCAGAAGAGCAGGTTCGTGCCGCCGCTCGCTCGCGGCGAGCACCTGGGAGCATTCGCGCTGACTGAGCCCGAGGCCGGCTCCGACGCCGGCTCGCTCAGGACGAAGGCAGTGCCCGACGGCGACGGCTGGCGGATCTCGGGCGCCAAGCAGTGGATCACGAACGGCGCCCACTCCGGAACGTTCCTCCTGTTCGCGCGCACCGACCCCGACACCCCGGGCGCGCGCGGCGTCTCGGCGTTCGTCCTGGACGCCGAGCACGTGCGCATCACGCGGGACGAGGAGAAGCTCGGGCTCAACTCGTCGGTGACCAACGACATCGTCGTCGAGGATGCGCTCGTCGGCCGCGATCGGCTCCTCGGCGAGGAGGGCCGTGGCTTCCGGATCGCGATGGGGACGCTCGACGGTGGTCGGATCGGGATCGCGGCCCAGGCCGTCGGCATCGCCCAGGCCGCCTACGACGTGGCGCGCGAGTACGCGAAGGAACGTCGTGCGTTCGGGCAGCGGATCGGCGAATTCCAGGCGATCCAGTGGAAGCTGGCGGACATGGCGACGGAGATCGACGCGGCGCGGCTGCTGGTTCTGCGAGCGGCCTGGCTGAAGCAGACGGAGCAGCCGCACACCGAGGCGGGCGCGAAGGCGAAATTGTTCGCCTCCGAGATGGCGCGGCGCCAGACGGCGGAGGCGATCCAGGTCCTCGGCGGCTACGGCTACACCAAGGAGTTCCCGGTCGAGCGCTACTACCGCGACGCGAAGATCACCGAGATCTACGAGGGCACGAGCGAGATCCAGCGCCTCGTGATCGCGCGCTCGGTGCTCGGGCTTGCCGAGAAGGCGATGGCTCAGGGCTAGCCGGTGCCGCGGGACGGGGAACTCGAGACGGCGGTGACGCTGCTCCTTGCGGACCAGGCGCCGGACCTCGCGCAGGAGCACGACGCGCTGTATCCCGAGCGCGTGTCCGAGGGGATTCCGCTCTCGGTGACGCTGCTGTATCCGTTCGTCCCGGCCGCGTCGCTGGCCGAATCGGACCTTGCGACGCTCCGTGAGCTCTTCGGATCGCTCGCGCCGTTCTCGTTCACGATTGCTCGCGTCGCGCAGTGGGAGCCCCGCGGCGCCGTTTACGGCGTGCCCGAGCCCGACGAGATCCTTCGCGCGACGATGCGGGCGGTGTGGGCCCGCTTCCCCGCGTGTCCTCCGTACGGCGAGGCCGGCAGCGACCCGCCTCCCCACGCGTCGTTGACGCTCGACGGCGGCGACGATCCGGCGACGCTTCGCGCTCGGGTGGAGCAGAGGCTGCGCGGCGTCCTACCGGCGCACTTCGAGATCGACGAGGCAGCGTTGATCGAGGAGTCCGAGCCCGACCGCTGGCGTCTGCGAGAGACCTTCCGCTTCGGCGCCTAAGCTACGGGCATGCCACGGAAGGTCGACGAGCCGGTGCGCCTGACCCGCATCTACACGGGTGGCGGCGACGGCGGCGAGACCTCGCTCGGCGACGGATCTCGGGTCTCGAAGCTCGACTGCCGCATCTCGGCGTTCGGAACCGTTGACGAGCTGAATTCCTGGCTCGGCGTGGTGCTCGCCGGCGCTGTGCCCGACGACGTCCGGTCCGTCCTCGAGCGCGTCCAGAACGAGCTCTTCGATGTCGGCGCCGACATCTCGGTGCCGTTCGGCGTCGGGGATGGGCGCCTGCGCGTTTCCCGGCCGCAGATCCAGGAGCTCGAGCGCGACTGTGACCGCTTCAACGCGTCGCTTCCCGAGCTGAAGAGCTTCGTTCTGCCGGGCGGGAGCGAGGCCGCGGCACGCCTGCACGTGGCGCGAGCCGTCTGCCGGCGGGCCGAGCGGGCGGCGCTTGACGCGTCGCAGGAGCTCGAGCTCAACGGCGACGTGCTGGTCTATCTCAACCGCCTCTCCGACCTCTTGTTCATCCTCGCGCGGGCGGCGAACGCGACGGCGGGTCACGACGAGCCGCTCTGGAAGCCCGGCGAGTCGCGCTGACCGCGCCACTTTCGTGACAAATTCGTGCGCCTTCTTTGGCGGTGCCTGGCACCGGCAAGAGACGTGCGAGCGCGGGCGCGCTCGCGCATTCCGCACGGTTGAGCGGAGCCGGGGAACGGCTGCGCGCGTTTCGTCACGTTCCCGTGCGCCTTTTGTGCGCATGCCTGGCACCGTCGAATGAGCGCGCCGGAGGCCGTCGCCTTCGCCGCGTGGTGCTTCGCGGTGGCGCTCGCCGGCGGGCTCGTCGGGCTCGTGCTCGGGAACATCCGCCTACCGGCCGTCCTGCTCGTGGCCGCCTCGCCCGCGAGCGCGGGCGGAGCGAACATCGCGATCTCCGGCGTCGCCGCGGCGACCGCCTCCGTCGGCCATATTCGCGCCGGCCGGATCAACTGGCGGCTATTCGCGTGGATGGCGCCGCCGTCCGTCGCCGGCGCCCTCGTCGGCGGCTACCTCGCCGGCGTGGTGCCAGACGAAGCGGTGCTGCTCGGGATCGCAGTCGTCCTCGTCTACAGCGGCGTCGACCTGCTTCGCCGCAAGCCGCAACCGAGACCGGCCGACCAGGAGCTCGACGTGCGCGCCGCCGTGCTCTCCGGCGCGGCGATTGGCCTCCTCGGCGGCTTCGTCGGCCTGATTCTCGGCTCGCTCCGGATGCCCGCGCTGCTCAGACTCGTGGGCGAGACGCCGGCGCGCGCCGTCGGCACGAATCTGCTCGTCGGCGTCCTCGTCGGCATCGCGGGCCTGCTCGGCCACCTGCCGGGGGCCGCACCGGACCTGGGCATCGTCCTCGTCGGCTCGGCCGCCTCGATCCCCGGCGCGCTGCTCGGTGCCCGCCTTACCGGTCGCCTCTCCGAGGACCAGCTCGTCAAAGCGATCGGCGTCGTCCTGCTGGTCGCCGGCGCAGCCGCCGCTGCCCAGGCGCTCACCTAGACTTCGACCGAGATGGCGACCACCGAGGACAGGCGCACCGACACGCCCACCGAACAGTGGAAGCGCGAGCTCTACGAGGCCGTGCCCGAACGGCAGGGCGAGCTCTTTTCGACGATCTCCGGCCTCGAGAACGACCCGCTCGCGACGCCGGATACGACAGAGGTCGACTACGACCGGGACCTCGGCTACCCGGGCGTCTATCCGTTCACCAGGGGCGTGTACCCGTCGATGTACCGCGGACGCCTGTGGACGATGCGCCAGTTCGCCGGGTTCGGCACCGCCGAGGAGACCAACGAGCGCTTCCGCTACCTGCTCGACCACGGGCAGACCGGCCTCAGCACGGCGTTCGACATGCCCACCCTGATGGGCTACGACTCCGACCACGCCCGCTCGCTCGGCGAGGTGGGCCGCGAGGGCGTGGCGATCGACTCGCTCGACGACATGGAGACGCTGTTCGCAGGCATCCCGCTCGACCAGGTCTCGACCTCGATGACGATCAACTCGCCGGCCGCGATGCTGCTGGCGTTCTACCTCTGCGTCGGCGAGGAGCAGGGCGTCACGCGCGAGCACCTCCGCGGGACGATCCAGACGGACATCCTCAAGGAGTACATCGCCCAGAAAGAGTGGATCTTCCCGCCGGAGCCGTCGATGCGGCTCATCACGGACATGGTCGAGTTCTGCGCGCGCGAGATGCCGAAGTGGCACCCCATCTCGATCTCCGGCTACCACATCCGCGAGGCCGGCTCGACGGCGGCCCAGGAGCTCGCCTTCACGCTCATGGACGGCTTCACCTACGTCGAGTGGGCGCTCGAGCGCGGCCTCGACGTGGACGAGTTCGCGCCGAGGCTCTCGTTCTTCTTCAACGCGCACCTCGACTTCTTCGAGGAGATCGCGAAGTACCGCGCAGCGCGACGCATCTGGGCGAAGGAGCTGCGCGAACGCTACGGCGCGAAGGACCAGCGCTCGCTGCTGATGCGGTTCCACACGCAGACCGCCGGCGTCTCGCTCACGGCGCAGCAGCCGGAGCTGAACATCGTCCGCACCGCGATCGAGGCGCTCGCCGCCGTCCTCGGCGGCACGCAGAGCCTGCATACCAACTCCTTCGACGAGGCGCTCGCGCTGCCGACGGAGGACGCCGTTCGCATCGCCCTCCGAACCCAGCAGGTGATCGCGCACGAGACGGGCGTCGTCAACTCGATCGACCCGCTCGGCGGCTCGTACTTCCTCGAGGACCTGACCACCCGGCTCGAGGCCGAGGCGTACGACTACTTCGACCGGATCCGCAAGCTCGGCGGCGTCATCGCGGCGATCAAGGAGAACTTCTTCCAGCGTGAGATCGCCGACGCCTCGTTCCGCTACCAGTCCGAGGTGGAGGCCAAGCAGCGGATCGTCGTCGGGGTGAACCGGTACGAGCTCGACGAGGACACCTCGGTCGAGATCCTCCGGATCGACCCGGCGCTCGAGCAGAAGCAGATCGACCGCGTCAAGGCGCTGCGTGCGCGGCGCGACTCGGCGGCGGTGGAGACCGCCCTGACGGGCCTCAAGCAGGCGGCGGCGCGCGACGACGTCAACCTGATGCCGCTGATCGTCGACGCCTCGCGTGCCTACGTGACGATGGGCGAGATGTGCGACGGCCTGCGCGAGGTCTGGGGCGTCTGGAGAGAGACCCCGGTCTTTTAACTTTCCGCTAACCGGACCGCGGAAAAGCTCGTCTAATCTGTTCCGAGTGGGACGGTTGCGCTCAGTACTGACGTCGCGCAAGTTCAACCGCGCGCTGCCGTGGATCGCCGGTCTGGTGCTCGCGATCGGCGTCGCCGCGTTCATTCAGTCGCGGACCGACACGGGCAGCCCGAAGGAGACCTTCTCGAACGAGCCCGCTCAGGACTTGTCGAAGCAGCAGAAGTCCGTCCCGGTCCCGAAGGCGGCGCGAAGCGCGGCGGTCACGTTCCTGCAGACCGCGGTTTCGCGCAAGAACCTCGCGAAGGCCTGGACGGTCGCCGGCCCCGGCATCAAAGGGGGCCAGACGTACCAGAGCTGGCTGAAGGGCAATATCGCCGTCGTGCCGTACCCCGGCGAGTCGATGGACAAGGCGCCGATCAAGGTCGACTGGTCGTATCCGGACTCCGTCGGGCTCTCGATCGCCTTGCTGCCGAGGAAGGGGACCGGCGAGAAGCCTCAGGTCTTCAACATGGAGCTCAAGAAGGCGGGCAAGCGGTGGGTCGTCGAATCGTGGGTTCCGTACGCTCCGCCGGCCGTTCCGGCCGACCTGAGCCAGTAGTCGGAGCCGCCCGCACGCGGCACTAAGGTTGGGCCGGTGAGAGACCTGTTCTCGTCACCGCGCCGGCGGCGTCGCTTCGGGGTGGGCGCGGGCGTCCTCGCCCTCGTCGGAGGGCTCGTCGCCGTCGGCGTCATCTGGCCGAACACCGCCGAGGAGGTGCCCTCGGAGCTGACCGCCGGCAAGCCGCAGGTCTACCACGCGCCAAAGGCCATCAGGCTCACGCGGACCTCGCGGGCGCAGGCGCTGACCACGGCCGCGAACTTCGTCAAGACTGCCGTCGCGCGCCAGGACATCGACCGCTCGTGGCTGCTCGTGAGCCCCGCGCTGAAGCAGGGCTACACGCGCGCCGAGTGGCGCCGGGGCGAGATACCCGTCATCCCTTACCCGGTCGGGCAGGCGCGCTGGAAGCTCGACTACAGCTTCGAGGACGCCGTGGGCCTGCAGGTCCTCGTCTATCCGCGGGCGGGCTCGGGCTTGCGGCCGAACCTGTTCTTGATGGAGCTGAAGCCGGTCGGCGATGTCAAGCACCGCCGGTGGCTGGTCGACTCCTGGACGTCGAGCGGCGTCGCGAACCCCGCGCTCCAGGCGCCGGGGTCGAGGCCCGGAGGCGGCGGCGGAGCCGGCGGTGCCGCGGTCGGCGTGCAGTCGCTCGATCCCCGGGTCGTGGGTCAAGGCGAAAGCCGGCTCGGGGCGACGTGGCTCTTCGTACCGATCGCGCTGTTGGGAATCGTTCCGATCGTGCTCGCAATCTTCGGTGTTCGCAGCTGGCGCCGGTCGCGCCGCGCGGAGCGTGCATACCGCGAGCACGCCGAGCGTCGGGCGGGCGTCCCCTCCTGATCGACGCCGTCCACACGTATCTCTCGTCGTACCGGCGCCGCCGCCGGCTCGCCTGGATCGGCGCGGGTCTCGGCGTCGTCGTCGCGATCGGCTTGCTGATTGCGCTGCTCCCGAGCCCGCGGCCGAGGCGCGTCGAAGAGGAGCTTCAGCCGGGGGCGCCGCAGGTCTACAAACCGCCGAAGCCGATCCGGCTGACGCCGCGCATCAGGCGCCAGCTCGACGCGACGATCGACGAGTTCGTCCGCACGGCGGTCCTGCGCCGCAACCTCGAGCGCTCGTGGGAGCTTGCGTCGCCGGCCCTGCGCATCGGCGTAACCCGCCGCCAGTGGCTCAGCGGCGACCTGCCGGTCTACCCGTTCCCGGCCGACGCTGCGAAGACGGCGTGGGACCTCGACTACGCCGACCAGGAGGAGGTCGCGCTCAACGTCACGCTCGTGCCGCGCCGCGGGGCGAAGGACACAGCGGAGGTCTTCGGCGCCTCGCTCTCGCCGGTCGGGCGCGGTGCTCGCCGGCACTGGCTGATCGGCTCGTGGTATCCGCGCGGCGAGATCTCGCAGCCGCCGCCGGCCGCGCCGCCCGCCGCGGCCTCGAAGCAGCCCACGGCCGAGCAGCGCGAGGCGATCAGGCGCGCGACCGAGGGCCAGATCGACCGGATCTGGTGGCTCGTCCCCGCAGGGGTTCTCGCGCTGATCGTCGTGGGGCCGCTGGCCTATTTCGGCGTACTGAGGCTCCGCCGGACCCTACGGAGGCCCGCCGCTTAGGACAGATCGACCTGCAGCCCGTCGTAGGCGAGCTCGAGCCCGTCGTCGACCGGAAGCTCGTGCGGCCGGTGCGTCAGGATCAGGCGGTCGGCGCCCGAGGCGCGGAAGGCGTCCAGGGCCTCGTCGACCGACAGGTGACCGCGCGGCTCGCCGTCGAGCTCACCCCGCTCGAGCGTGGCCTCGCAGAGGAAGAGGTCGCACCCGCGGGCCAGCTCCGCGAGCCGCTCGCTGGGGCCCGAATCGCCGGAGTAGGCGAGCGAGCGGGCGCCGTTCGTGACGCGGAATCCGTACGTCTCGAGGGTGTAGTGCGGGAGCCGAAGCGCCCTGACCTCGAGGCCGGCCGCGTCGAAAGGCTCCGACTCGCGGTACTCGCGCAGGCGGAACGTCGTCTCGAACATGTCGGGCATCCCGAGCCGCGTCCCGAGCGCGCGCAGCTCCTCCCGGCCGCCCGGCGGGACCCACAGCTCGGGCGAATCCTCCTCCC
>DATFQE010000007.1:0-7130 GCA_035264445.1 Gaiellaceae bacterium
GGACTTCGCAGACAGGCTCTTCGATCGCTTCACGCGGCTTGCGACGAACGACGGTGAAGGAGCCGGCCTGGGGCTCGCGATCGCGCGATCCTATGCGCGCGCTCACGGCGGCAGCCTCACGTACGAGCCAGCGAACCCGCACGGCGCCCGCTTCCGGCTGGTCTTGCCAGCCGGCTGATCGCCCGAACGTGCCTGAGGGCATGTCATCGTCCAGCGGCTGAAAGCAGCGGGCTGTGCGCCCTCGTCTAGGCGCGTCTCATGCGATATCTACGCTGCTTCCTGGGGAAGGAACGGCCCAGACGCCTCACCATCGCCGCGCAGCGAGCCGATCGCAAGTTATCGGTCGAACCGGCGGGAGAAATTGCCTGCGCCGGTCGTCAAGCCCTACAGCCAAAAACGGCTCTGATCGGCCACGAGGTGGGCCGACGAGCTAGCGCTCAAGATCCTGCTCTGGGACGGGCTCCAGAGCGATGTACTCACGTTCGGTAAGCGAGCGGCCGCCCTCGGGCTCCAGGCCTTGCTCACGTGCCGCCCGCTCGGCCTGCATCATTCCCTCCGCCTCCACGATGACTTCGCCCTCGTAGAGCACCGTCCTGATGCCCACGCGGTACCTCACGGAGGGAGGGTAAACGGGCGCGTGTTCATACGGTGTTGTCGTTCTGTTGTGGCGTGGCGGGCGCGGGACGCGGCCTACCAACGTCGGCGCAGCCGGACCGCGCGTGCCAATCCCGGGCTGGATGAAAGGCATCCTCGTCGCTGGGATCTGCCTCGGCGGAGCCGTCGCAAGCGGCGCCGGCCTCGCGGGCGCCCTAGCACCGCGGTAGTGGTTGCCTACGTAGCCGCGGCGATCCTTGCTGTCTTCGTTACGCGCTAGCGCTGTACGAACCCGACGAACGGCCGACGGTCCTCCGCCGCGTATGCGGCGAGGTCTTCATCCGTTGACTCGTCGCCGGTCGCCTCCGTGTCACTGGTGTCGTCATCGGACGGAACAGCGCCGCCCTCCGACTCCCAGCGCACCAACTCGGAGCGCATCCGCCGATCGTACTCCACGTCACTCTCCCGGCTCGCGAGACCCGAGGTTGAACCGGGCAATTCCCCCGGCGAAGTCCGTGCCGGCCTGCCGAGGCCGAGGCGGGCGATCCCGCCCGCGAAGTCGGTGCCGCCCCCGCCTACGCCGAGCCGGGCGATCCCGCCGGCGAAGTCGCGGTCCTCGCCGGCACGCCCCCGCCCCTCTCGACGTCCATTGCCGGCACACGCGTGAGCGGCGGGCGGGACGACGACGACCGGGCACGGCGTTCGTCGCGAGACGTCCGCCGAAATGCCGCTGAACATCGACGAGCGCGACCCCGTCGATCCGACGACGATCAACGCGGCCTCGGCTTTCGTCGCGGCGCCGACAAGGCAGTCGGCGGGCTGACCGGCCTCGACCAACCACGCGGCACCGCAGTCGACGTCGGTCGATCCCGGACTCAGCCGCTCGAGGCGCTCGGCGATTGCGCTCACCTGCGCGTCGGGAGCGTCCTGACCGACGACGCGAACGAAGACGAGCCCGAGACGCAGTTCGGCGGCCAGGGCGCGGGCGACGCGCGCAGCTTCTTTCGCCGACTCGGAATCGTCGACACCGCAGATGATCGAACCTGCCATCGGGACCTCCTCGCTCGCTTGTCCCTCCAGAGTCGTGTGCCACGGAGCTCGCCGCTATGGGGCGGCGAACCCATGTCGCGGGCGGCCCGCCCCCATCCGAACCCGTGACGTGGCCGCGCCGTCGCGCCCGAGCGCCCCGCCTGATGGTGGCGCTCGCCGGCTTGCGCATCCTGGCCGAACCCGTGTTGCCTTCCGTCGTGCTGCGCGTGACTCCGACACCGTGAAGCTAGCTCGCGCCGCTCGGAGCGATGAGTCGCGACCCCGTTCGCCGGCGAAGCCGCATCTCTATCGGCGGGGCCGCGGCGACCCGAACGCTAGCCGGCTTCCCAGTAGAACGCCTCACGCGCAAGTTGGGGCGTGCCCTCGAGCAGCGGCCCCCACACGCTGAACATCGCTGAACGGGCCGGGTCGTTGACAAGGTCGCTGACAAGCGCTTCGACGCCCCGGCCCTCGAAGACGAAAATCGCCGCATCCTCGGCGAGGAAGACGCTGTGCCGCCGAAAACCGCTCTCACTGAGTTCGTACGGCGCGCCCTCGGCGACGATCTCACCAGCTCGCTCGCGGAAGCCTGGCCGCAGCTTGGCGATCACGGCCACGTGCTCATTCACGTCAGCGTCCGTCATCTGGATGGCTCCTTTCGGCTTCGAAGAGGGCCGGCGGTGAACTGAACTCCGCGGCGCCACGGTGCTGTAACGCTACCGGCCCCGTTGTCGAGCCTGCGGCTCACCGGGACGCCGGCTTAGCCGCCTAACTAGACGATCGGCCGCAGGCGCCGCCGTTCCTCACGTCTTTCACCGACGCGACAGAAGAAGTGTCAAGCTCACGACAGAGGAGCGTTACGAAGCGCTACTTCTTCTTGCGTTTCGACCGGCCCTTCGAAGTCCGTGCGCCTCCGCGAATGCGCGCTGCCTTGCCCTTCGCAGCCGTAGAGCGTCTGCCTGTGACCTTCGAGAGCGCGTCGAGTACCCGTCCAGCGAGCTTGTCGAGTGCACCCCTCGTCCTGTCCCATCGTCCCGATTTCGCCATCGAGCGGTTCTTCCCGCCGACACCGGGGACGAAAACCCATGAGTTGCGAATGAGAATCATTCTCAATAGACTCGGGGAGGCTATGAGTGAGCTTCGTCTCGCCGCCAACGTCCGGATGACGCCACAGCGCCGCGCGGTGCTCGACGCCGTAGCCGAGCAGAAGGGCGCGTTCGCAGTCGTCGACGTCTTCGAGCTCGCGCGTCGGACGGAGCGGTCATTGGGGCTCGCGACCGTGTACCGGACGGTGGAGCTCTTGCGGTCGACCGGCTTCGTGCAGCCTCTCGTGGGGGCCGGCCACGCGACGTACGTTCGCTGCCACCCGGGCCACCATCACCACCTCGTCTGCCAGGAATGCGGCCGCGTCGAGGAGACCACGCTCTGCGGCGCTCCCTCGCCCACGCTGCTCGCAGAGAAGCACGGCTTCAAGGTCGACAGCCACGAGCTCAACGTCTACGGCACGTGCCGCGCCTGCGCCTGATCGCTTCGGTTGCCGTCCTCGTGCTCGCGGGTTGCGGCGCCGGGTCGGGCGACGAGTCGTCGCGCCAGGTCGTGGCGTCGTTCTATCCGCTCGAGTATGCGGCTCAGCAGGTCGGTGGCACCGGCGTCGACGTCACGAACCTGACGCCGCCGGGCGCGGAGCCGCACGACATCGAGCTGACCGCACGGGACGTCGCTCGGATCCAGGAGGCGGATGTCGTCCTCTACCTCGACTCCGAGTTCCAGCCGGCGGTCGAGGACGCCGTCGGCGGCGCACGCGGGACGGCGATCGACCTGCTCGAAGGCGTCCAGCTTCGGCGCAGATCCGGCGAGGAGGCGCACGCCGACCCTCACGTCTGGCTCGACCCGGCTCGCTACGCCGGCGCCGTTCGCAAGATCGGCCGCGCGCTCGAAGCAGAAAAGCGCGCAGAGACGATGAATGCGAGGCTCCACCGCCTCGACCGCGACTTCCGCGAAGGGCTCGCGAAGTGTGAGCGGCGGGAGATCGTGACGAGCCACGCGGCGTTCGGGTATCTCGCGGCCCGCTACGGGCTCCGGCAGGTTCCGATCGCCGGCGTCTCGCCCGAGGCGGAGCCAACCCCGCGCGCGCTGGAGTCGGCGGTCCGCCGGGTGCGTGAGAGCGGCGCGACGACGGTCTTCTTCGAGACGCTCGTTTCACCGAGGGTCGCGGAGACCGTCGCCCGCGAGACTGGAGCCCGGACGGCGGTGCTCGACCCCATCGAGGGCCTCACGAAGGACCAGGCGGCCGACGGCGACGATTACTTCACGATCATGCGCCGGAATCTCGCCGCGCTGCGGAGCGCGCTCGGATGCCGCTAGCCGTCGAGCTTCGCAGCGTTTCTTTCGCCTACGGGAACGGCCCGCCTGTGCTGCGCGACGTCGATCTCGCGATTCGTCCCGGGGAGTTCGTCGCGATCGCGGGACCGAACGGCGGCGGGAAGACGACGCTGGTGCGCGTCATCCTCGGGCTGGAGGAGCCCTCGAGCGGCGAGGCATTCCTGTTCGGCGAGCCGGCGAGGAGGTTCTCGCGGCGCTCGACGATCGGGTATCTCGCCCAGCGGTCGCAGCTGGGCCTCGACGCGCCCGCGACGGTCCGCGAGATCGTCGCGGCCGGCCGCGTCCCGGCGCGCGGGCTGATCGGACGCGAGACGCGTGACGACCGCGAGATCGTCGCCGACGCGATCAACCGCGTCGGCCTGACGCCGCTGGCCGGTCGCCCGCTGCAGCGGCTGTCAGGAGGTCAGCAGCAACGCGCGTTCATCGCCAAGGCACTGGCCGCCCAGCCCGACCTGCTCGTCCTCGACGAGCCGACGACGGGCGTCGACGTCGAAGCGCAGGAAGCCCTCGCCGGCCTCCTCGACGAGCTGCACCGCGACCTGGGAGTCACCGTCCTCTACGTGTCGCACGAGTTCGGAGCGGTCGAGCGCTTCGTCGAGCGGCTCGTCCTCGTCCGCGGCGCGATTGTGTTCGACGGGACCCCGACCGAGCTGCCGCGCGTCTGGCACGACCCCTCGCACACGCATGCTTGAGCTCGAGTTCATGCGGCTCGCGCTCGCGACCGGCGCGGTCATCGGCGTGCTGGCGCCCGCGGTCGGCTTCTTCCTCGTCCAGCGCCGGCTGAGCCTGATCGGCGACGGGATCGGCCACGTGGCGTTCGCCGGCGTGGCGCTCGCGTATGTCGCCGACTTGCCCGTCCTCGCGACCGCGTTCGCCGTCTCGATCCTCGGTGCGCTGGCCATTGAGTGGCTGCGGGCCAGCGGGACAGCCGCAGCCGACCAGGCGCTCGCGATTGTCTTCTACGTCGGCATCGCGGCCGGGATCGTGGGCATCTCGGTCGCCGGGGCGCTCGACGTCCAGCTCTTCTCCCTCCTCTTCGGCTCGATTCTCACCACCACTCGCACCGACTTCGCCACGGTCGCGGTGCTGGGCGCGTCCGCGCTCATCGTGATCGCGCTGCTCTATCGCGCTCTGGTCGCAGTCACGCTCGACGAGGAGGGCGCGCGCGTCGCGGGCATACCCGTGGCACTGCTGAACGTGACGACCGCCGTGCTGGCCGCGCTCACCGTCGCGATCTCGATGCGCATCGTCGGGATCCTGCTGATCGCGGCCCTGATGGTGCTCCCGGTGATCGCTGCGTCACGTCTCGCCTGGAGCCTGCTCTCGACGATGCTGGTCGCGATGGCGATCGGGCTCGGCTCCGTGCTGTCGGGGCTGACCGGCGCCTACTACGGCGACCTCCCGCCGGGCGGGACGATCGTGCTGGTCGCCGCCGTCGCGGTGCTCGCCGCCTCGGCGGCGGGCCGGTTCGTGCGCGCCTGACTAGCGGAACGTCCATCGCCGGTGATCCGACCCGGTCGGTCCCCGCGTACCCCACAGACCGATGCTGGAGCCTCAGAGAGTCCTCAAAGTCGCGCCGCTGCCCGTCGCCCGGCCCAGCGTCTCGCTGTCCCGCCGACAGCGCCAGGTCTTGGCCCGTGTCGCGGCCGGACGCACCAATGCCGAGATCGCCGGCGAGCTGGCGATCTCGCCGCGGACGGTACGGATGCACTGCGACGCGCTCAAGATGAGGCTCGGCGTTCCGAAGCGCCGGCTGATCCCGGCCGCCTATCGCGCGATCACCGGCCAGGATCCGTTCCGACAGGACGAACTCGAAAGGCGCTAGAGCGGCAACAGCCGGCCGAAGAGCGGCTGCAACCGCTCCTGATTGGGCCGGACCGAATTTCGGTCGTTCCAAACGACGGTGGGCGCCGGGGGAACGTGCACCTTGCAAAAAAGGCTATGAGGTTCGGCGCGAACTGAACTTCTCGCAAATTGCGGACGAAGCGTTGCGCGCGCTCTTGCGACGCAGTGTATTACGCCCTAGATTCCCTCACGCGTCGAGCACGGAACGCAAGTAGGTCGAAGCGGTGCCGAGCAGTCGTAGGCGGAAGCCAAAAGCTGGTCGGTGCAGCGGACGAAAGCGAGACCGGCTCGACGAAATGGCCCGAGGGGGTGCTTGCACTTCCTCGGGCCTTTACGTTGCAGGGGAACCCATGGTTCCCCTACAGAACCCCTCCTTCAAGGTTCTTCTGAATGGCAGCCGGGCCGGCAAAGCCGACCCTCTTAACCTTCGTAGCCCAGGTCCGTTCCGCTGATTACCAGGCGATTTTGCCCTAGCGGGCGTAGCGGGGTGAAGGCGGCCCACATCAGCCCTCGCGCGTGGCGCTGGAAGACGTGGCGGACGAGCGTTCCTCGCGGATGGCTGAAGCCGCTCGCGCGGAGGCCCTCGACCAGCCTCGTGAGGCCTTCGCCGAAGATCGGGACGCCCGTGTTCACCGCCTGGGCGAACGCCTGGTCGCGCGCGGCGAGATCGGGCGCGTCCCCGTGCGCGACGGCCTCGCCGCGGAGGATGTAGGGGTCACTCCACCCGGGCGCGACGGCGACCACGGCGTCGGCCAGCTCGGGCAGGCCCTCGAAGACGCCGACGCGCAGCAGCGCGTAGCCCCCGAGCACGCCGGCGAACGGATCCTCCGCCGCGCCGCTCGCGAGCTCATGGGCGAGCTCCGGCGCGCCGTCGATGCGGCCGCTGAGGAGCAGTCGCTGTAGGTGCTCGACCCGCCTCAGCCGCCGGGGGCTCGAAGAGACGTGCGCCCCGGTACGCGGATGGAACTGGTGGACGCGCGGCCGTGTCGGGCCCAGCTCTGCGATGACGGCCGCGAGCCGGCCGGGCAGAACGGGCAGCGCCATCACCGTTTGCGCGTCCCCCTGCTCGATCGAGAGCCAGTGCGGCCCAGCGGCCGTCTTCTGCGCGAACGACACCGTGCCGGCGTCGGAGACCGCAAGCGGCTCGGGGGCCTCCGGCGGCCCCTCGCCGCCCGGCCAGGCGCGGACCCGGAGCGCCTCGGCGGTGCCGCCTGCAGCGACCGCGTGGAACGAGATCCCCGAGTCGCCCTCCGCAACCGTCTCGAGCGGCGACTCGATCA
>DATFQE010000008.1:0-2389 GCA_035264445.1 Gaiellaceae bacterium
GCGGCTGGCCGTGAACTTCGTCATGCAGGGCTCGAACGCGGACATCATCAAGAAGGCGATGATCGCCATCCACCGGCGTCTCCGGGACGAGGGGCGCGGTGCCCGGCTCGTCCTCCAGGTGCACGACGAGCTCCTGCTCGAAGTGCCCGAGAAGGAGGTCGCGGCCGTCAAGGAGCTCGTGCGGGGCGAGATGTGCAGCGCCTACGACCTCGACCCGCCGCTTGCGGTCGACATCGGCGTCGGCGACGACTGGCACGAAGCGAAGTCCTGACCAACCGGCTTCCGCGGCCACGGCCTGCTCCGCCGTGTCCAGGGGTCTGGCCCCTGGACACGGCCCTTTCGGCGAGGCCGGTTGTGCCGAAAGTGTCACGATCTACCCACAGTCCTGTCCTGACCGGCGAGTCCGGGCCACAATCGCTCGTCTGTCGGCCGCAGCGAGCCGCTTTTTTGGGTCCGAGACGGTTCGGCGGCCCCTGCGTGCGTTATCGCCTGGAGAACCGGCGGTGCTGGTCCCGACCCGCGACTAGGCACCATCGAAAATCCGATATAGACTCGTCGCCGCGCCCTCGGCCGCTTCGGCCAGCGGCTGTTGGAGCGAGGGGTCAATCCGCCAGGGGAGGTTCGTCCTCGTGTTCGTACGCCGCTTGTGGGCTGCGCTTGCGCTCACACTCTCAGTCGTCGTCCTCGCGCCCGCCACGGCGAACGCCGCGGCCGGCGACCTGTTCTTCTCTGAGTACGTCGAGGGCTCGAGCAACAACAAGGCTCTCGAGCTCTACAACCCGGGCAGCACGGACGTGAGCCTCGACGCCCAGGCGTACGGCATCCAGATGTACTTCAACGGCAGCACCGGAGTCGGGCTGACGATCAACCTGACGGGCGTCGTCCCTGCTCATGGCACCTACGTGATCGCGCACGCGCAGGCCGACCCGGCGATCATCGCGCTGGCCCAGAACTCGTCGAGCAGCGCCGGCTGGTTCAACGGCAACGACGTCGTGGCGCTCCGCAAGGGGAACGACAACGTCGACGTCATCGGGCAGATCGGCAACAACCCGGGCACCGAATGGGGCACGGGCCTCACGAGCACGGCGGACAACACGATCCGGCGCAAGCAGGCGATCACCGTCGGCGACGCGAACGGCTCCGACGCGTTCGACCCGGCGGTCGAGTGGGACGGCTTCGAAAACAACACGTTCGGCGGCCTCGGAAGCCACACCGTTGGTCCCGACGAGCCGATCGCCATGGCCTGCGGCGCCGCCCTGACGACGCTCGAGGGCTTCGGCGCGGCGCGCAATGTCACCGCCAGAGACGCCGACAGCACCGTCACGAGCCTGACGCTCGATTCGGTCGCTCCTGCTCCGGCGGCCGGCGGCATCTCCCGAACGGCGTTCACGCCGGCGACCGCGGACGGCGGCACCGCGACCGCGACGATCACGGTCGACCCGGCCACGCCCGTCGGCGTCTACACCGTCACGATGGCCGCCGCGAACGATGACACGACGCCGCAGACGGCGACGTGTGCGTTCACCGTCACGGTGACGGACGTCAAGGCGATCGGTGAGCTCCAGGGCGCGGTCCTCGACACGGACAACCCGCTCACTCACCGCTCCCCGTTCCCGAACAACGCGATCGTGTTCACGCAGGGCGTCGTGACGCAGAAGCTGGTCAACCGCACGTCGGCCGGCGTCACGCAGTTCGCGATCTTCCTCCAGAGCACCGAGTCGACCGACGACGACAACGCGCTCAGCTCGGACGGGATCTACGTGTTCATGAACCGTTTCCCCGACCTGCTTCGCGACGACGGCGTTCCGGGCAACTACGTCCCGAACGTCGGCGACGAGATCGTCGTCCGGGCCAGCGTCTCCGAGTTCTTCAACATGACGCAACTCTCGAGCGCCCGGCTGCAGCGCGTCGTGTCGACGCTGAACGCTGCCCCGACGCCCTTCGACCTGAATCTGCCGAGCGGGCTCAACGAGGCCAACATCACCTGGGAGCGTCACGAGGGCGAGCAGGCGCGCGTGGTGAAGGACAGCATCGCCACCGACGGCCTCGACCACTTCGCAGGGAGCGAGGACGGCGAGATCTGGCTCGCACGGCCCGACACCGTGATCGCGCAGCGCCCGAACCCGTTCGAGCGCCGCGTCTTCCGTGACGCCCACCCGCTCGACGACGTCTCGGACGTCCTCTTCGACAACGGCAACGGCTACCGGATGCTGATCGGCAGCCACGGCGTGAAGGCGACGCTCGATGACCCGCTCGCGTTGCTGACGCCCTCCCGCACGTTCGACACGCTGAAGAACGACCTCGTGGGCGGCGTCTACTTCGGCTTCAACAAGTACCAGGTGATGCCGGCCGAGCAGCCGGCGTTCGAGCACGGCGTCGATCCCTCGAC
>DATFQE010000009.1:0-7505 GCA_035264445.1 Gaiellaceae bacterium
GCAACCAGGGCGGCGAGTTCCGGCTCCGCATCGAGAACACCGACACCAACCGCGAGGTGGCGGAGGCGACGGAGCAGATCCAGGAGTCGCTGCGGTGGCTCGGTCTCGACTGGGATGGGCCGGTCACGTTCCAGCTCGATCGGATGGACCATGCCCAGGACGAGGCGAGGCTGCTCGTCGAGGAGGGCAAGGCCTACGAGGACGAGGGCGCGATCCGCTTTCGAATGCCCGACGAGGGCACGACCGCGTGGGACGACGTCGTGCTCGGCAGGATCGAGGTTCCGAACGAGACGATCGAGGATGTCGTGATCGTGCGTTCCGACGGCCGGCCGACGTACAACTTCGCTTCGCCGATCGAGGACGCGCTCGACGGCATCACCCACGTCATCCGCGGCCCCGACCACGTCTCGAACACGCCCAAGCAGATCAACCTCCTGCGCGCGCTCGGCGCCGAGATCCCGGTCTACGCCCACGTCCCGAACGTCAACGGCGGCGACGGGCGCAAGCTCTCGAAGCGGCACGGCGCGGTGACCGTCGAGGAGTTCCGCGCGAACGGGTACCTGCCCGAGGCGCTCGTCAACTTCCTTGCGCTGCTCGGCTGGAGCTACGACGACAGGACGACGATCATGAGCCGCGACGAGCTCGTCGAGCGCTTCTCGCTCGACCGCGTCGGCGCGAGCCCCGCGACCTTCGACTACGCCAAGCTCGACTGGATGAACGGCGTCTACCTGCGGGCGCTGCCGCCGGAGGACTTCGCCGAGCGGCTCGTCTCCTACCTTCGGGAACGCGGGATCGGCTGGGACGCCGACCTCGTGCGCCGCGCGGCGCCGCTCGTCCAGGAGAAGATCGAGACGCTCGGGCGCTTCCCCGAGTTCGCGCGCTTTCTGTTCGAGCCGGTCGAGCCGGTGAACGGGTTCGACGAGACGGGGAAGCGCATGCTCGCCAAGTCGGCGAGCGCGCTCGCCGAGATCGAGCCCTTCGAAGCCGAGCCGATCGAGCAGGCGTTGCGCTCGACCGCCGACGAGCTCGGGCTCAAGCCGCGCCAGGCATTCCAGCCGATCAGGGTTGCCGTGACGGGGTCGACCGTGTCGCCGGGCCTCTTCGAGAGCCTCGAGCTCCTCGGCCGCGAGGAGTCGCTCCAGCGGATCAGACGCGCGGGCGGCGCAGGGGCCTAGGCGGCGCGAGCGGGTCGAGGGCCCGCTGGAACGTCTGCCAGGCGCGGAGCCGGAAACGCGGACTGGGGCGGGGAACGTCGAAGGCGATACCTGGCTCCGGGCCCGTTGCGGGGTGGAGTCCTCCGTCCTTTCTCATTTATAAATTGGAAACGAACTGGACGGCCCGGTGGTTACGGGTAGGGTGTGCACGAATTCGAACTGGGGGGTTCTGCGGCATGACAGTGCTCATCGTGGACGATGACGCTGCGATTCGTCTCCTGTGTCGGGTGAATCTCGAGCTCGACGGACTTCGCGTAGTCGAGGCCGGCTACCTCGACCAGGCGCGGGCGGCCCTCGCGGAGGAGCAGGTGGACGTCGTCCTGCTCGATCTCCACCTGGGCAACGAGCGCGGGCTCGACCTGCTCCACGAGCTACGGCGCGACCGGCCCGCGGTCGGCGTTGCACTGCTGACGGGCAGCCCGCAGTCGCGCTCGCCGGAGGAAGAGGCGCGGGCCGACGCGGTGATCACGAAGCCGTTCGAGATCGACGAGCTCGGACGAACCGTGCGCCGGCTGGCCGAGAGGTCGGCGCGGGCGCGCGTGTAAGAATTGGCTCGCCCATGAGCGTCGCGGCCGTCCGCACACCGGCGGAGTACGAATCCCGCCTCCAGCGCTATGTCTTCGAGAGGTCCGAAGAGGGCCGCGCCGTGCGCGTGGGCGAGAAGGAGGTTTCCGAGCAGGCCGCGATCGTGGCTCGCTACGCCGACCTCTTCACGCGGCCGCAGCTCGACGCCCTGCGCCTCGCCGAGGCCGAAGCACCGGACGAGGAGCGCGAGCGGCTTTACCGGCTCCGGAAGACATGCGAGAGCGGCCTGATCACCAGCGAGCTCGCCGAGCGCGAGGATGCGCTCGAGAACGAGATCCTCGCCGCCAGGGTCACGTTCCGCGGGGAGGAGATGCCGCTCCGCAGCGCCCAGGCGCGGCTCGCCGTGCTGACGGAGTACGCCGACCGCGAAGAGCTCGGGCAGGTCCACAGTGACGCGTCGGCGACCTTCAACGACGACCGGCTCGAGATCCTCCGCGCCGGCGAGGAGCTCGACGCCGAGCTCTCCGGTGAGCCGGATCCCGTCGCGCGCAACGAAGAGGAGAAGGGCATCTCGCTCCGCGACCTCGCCGAGGTGCTCGGACGGACGAGCTCAGCCGCGGACGGCGTGTACTCGCGCCTGCGCGAGCGCTGGTTCGAGAGGCTGCTCGGTCCGGAGCGCGACGAGCTGCCGAAGTCGTACCACGTCGGCTACCTGCGCCGGCTCTCCCCGCTCGAGTCGACCTACGTGAAGGAGCGCGCAGTCGAAGTCTGCCTCGACACGCTCAGCCGGCTCGGCTTCGACATGAACGCCGAGGAGAACATCAAGCTCGATCTCGACGACCGCCCGCAGAAGTCGCCGCGGGCGTGCGTGATCGCATCCGACCCGCCGCGGGTCGTGCACCTGATCACGCGGGCGCAGGGCGGCCTGCACGACTACCAGGCCTTCCTGCACGAGGCCGGCCACGCGCTCCACTACGGCAACTGTGATCCCGCGCTGCCGTACACCTTCCGCAACCTCTCGCGCGACCACGCGCTGACGGAGATCTACTCCTACATCTTCGAGGCGATCTCCCGGGAGCCCGACTGGCACGCGCAGTACTTCGACCTCTCCGACGAGCAGGCGGCCGAGAATGCCGAGGCGACGATCTTCCTGGAGGCGGTGCTGTTTCGCCGCTACGTCGCGAAGCTGCAGTTCGAGCTGGAGTTCTGGTCGCGCTTCGGGCAAGACGGCGGGTCCTCGGAGGGGTACTCCGAGCGCCTGACCGCGGCCACCGGCGTGCGCTACCGCTCGGACGCCTTCCTCGCCGACATGGATGCCGGCTTCTACTCGGCCGACTACCTTCGCGCGTGGATCCGGGCCGCCCAGCTCCGCGACCACCTGGTTCGCGAGATCGGCCGCGACTGGTGGCGCAGCGCCAAGACCGGCGAGCTGCTCCGGGAGCTGTTCGCCGAGGGCACGCGACCGACGAGCGAGGAGATCGCGGCCCGGCTTGGCTTCGACCCGCACGACACTCGCCCGTTACTGGCTGAGCTAGGCGCGTAGAAGCAGCGTGCCGGCTGCGGTCGCCTACGACCGGTGGTACCGGTACGACGAGCTGACCGAATTACTGCGGTCCTGGGCCGACGAGCTGCCCGGGCTGATGAAGGTCGAGTCGATCGGGAAGTCGTACGAGGGCCGGGACATCTGGCTCGCGACGGTCACGAACTCCGAGTCCGGCCCCGCTCTCGAGAAGCCCGCGTTCCTCGTGGAGGCGAACATCCACGCGATCGAGGTGACCGGCTGCACGGCGGCGCTCCACCTCCTCCACCGCCTGCTGACCGGGTACGGGAGCGACGACCGCGTGACGCGGGCGCTCGACACCCGCGCGTTCTACGTCGTGCCGCGCCTCAATCCCGACGGAGCCGAGCTCGCGCTCGCCGACCGGCCGCGCTTCGTGCGCTCGAGCGTCCGGCCGTATCCGCTCGCCGACCCTCAGGACGGGCTCCACGAGGAGGACCTCGACGGCGACGGCCGCATCCTCATGATGCGGCTGCCCGACGACAACGGGGCCTGGAAGAAGCACCCGGACGAGCCGCGCCTGATGATCCGTCGCGACGCCGACGACGGGCCGGGGGAGGGCGAGTTCTACCGCCTGCTCTGGGAGGGGACGATCAGAAACTACGACGGCGTGACGATCAAGATCGCACCGCCGCTCGAGGGCCTCGACCTCAACCGCAACTTCCCGTACGAGTGGACGACCGAGGCCGAGCAGCGGGGCGCCGGGCCGTACCCGACCTCAGAGCCCGAGGTGCGCGCGATGGTCGAGGCCGTGGTGGAGCGGCCGAATATCACCGGCCACATCGCCTACCACACCTTCAGCGGAGTCCACCTGCGGCCCTACGCGGGCTACCCCGACGAGCACTTTCCGCCGAACGACCTGCGCGCCTACAAGCTGATCGGCGAGGAGGGCACGCGCCTGACCGGCTATCCGAACGTCTCGGTCTTCCATGACTTCAAGTACGAGCCGAAGGAGTCGATCAAGGGCTCGGCGCACGACTGGCTCTACGACCACGTGGGCGTGTTCGCGTGGACGACCGAGTTCTGGAGCCCGCAGCGGCGGGCCGGGATCGAGGACTACCACTTCATCGAGTGGCTCCGCGACCACTCCGCCGAGGACGACCTCAGGCTCCTGAAGTGGGCCGAGGACGCGGTGGGGGAGGGCGCGTACGTCGACTGGTACGAGTTCGAGCATCCCCAGCTCGGGACGGTCGAGCTCGGCGGCTGGGACGTCATGGCGTGCTGGGCCAACGTTCCGTTCGAGTTCCTTCGCGACGAGATCGACCCGCACGCGGACTGGGCGCTCTGGCACCTGCTGATCTCACCGCTGCTCTCGGTTCGCTCCCTGGACGTCGAGCCGCTCGGCGACGGCCGCTTCTTCGTGCGGCTCGTGGTCGAGAACACCGGCTGGCTGCCGACGTACGTGACGCAGAAGGCGGTCGAGCGTCAGTCGGTGCGGCCGCTCGAGGTGGAGCTCACGCTGCAGGAGGGCGCGCGCGTGGTCGCCGGAGAGCTGCGAACCGAAGCAGGCCAGCTCGAGGGCCGTGTCCACCTACGGAGCGCGCTCTGGTGGGGCACCGACCAAGGGACGAGCGACAGGGCCAAGCTTGAGTGGGTTGTCGAGGCGCCGTCAGGGGGAACGCTCGGCGTGGAGGCGCGCCACCCGCGGGCGGGCGTCGTGCGCCGTGACGTCAAGCTCTCCGCCCACTAAGGAGGAATCGTGATCTGGCTGGTTCTGCTGCTCCTGCTGATCCTGATCGTCGGTCTGGGGTCGATCCTGAAGGCCGCGTTCTGGCTCCTCGTCCTCCTAGCCCTGGTCGCGGTCGTGCTCTTCTTCTTCGGGTCGCGTCGGCTCCGCTGACGTTCTTACCGGGTCTCGTGCGCCGCCGGCTCCGCGCCCTCGGCAGCGACAGCGACGTAGCGGCCATACAAGAAACCGTGGATCACGGCCGCGATCACGCCGCCGATGAGTGGTGCGGTCAGGTAGATCCACAGGTCGCCCCACTCGTTGCCGACGAGCGCCGGGGCGAGACTGCGGACCGGGTTCACGGAGGAGCCGCTGACGGGGATCGCCGCCAGATGAACCGCCACGAGCGTCAACGGGATCGCGAGCAACGCTGTCCCGAAGACGCGTTGACTCCGCGACGACTGGAGGATGACCGCGACGAAGATCGTCGTCAGCAGGAGTTCGAGCCAGAAGGCGTCCCAGCTGGCTGACGCCTGCGTCACCGTGTTCGCGACGTCGTCCTGGCCGAAGGCGACGAGGACGGCGAGCGAAGCGAGGATCGCACCGACCAGCTGCGAGATCCAGTAGCCGATCATCGTCGGGAGCTCGAGCCGGCCGGACAGGAACATCGCCAGCGACACGGCCGGGTTGAAGTGGCCTCCGGAGATTTCGCCGAAGGCGTACAGGCCGGCTAGCAGCGCAAGGCCGAAGCCGAACGCGACGGTGATCACGAACGGCGCCTGCGTGGAAACGGCGGCGAGGAGCGCGAGCGAGCCGACGAAGACGAGCGTGAAGGTCCCGAGCAGCTCGGCGAGGTAATTGCGCAGAGCAAGGTTCTCCACTGGAGTACCTCCAAGGGATTCGAGGACGCGGCTGCGCCATTGTCAGTGCGGCGGCGGACGCCGCGGCACTGAGCGTCAGTCGGCCATGCGAATCGCGACGTCGTACTTCGCGACCGACGTACGCCGCCCGGGCGTGTCGCCGGCCGGCATCGCGCTTAGCGTCTCGTCGCCGCGCCGGTAGTCGTCCTCGTTCTCGAAGAACACGACGACGAGCGATCGCTCGGACTCGGGGTCGTGGAGCACGAGCAACTCGCTCGCCGGAACATCGTCCGGCCGCTCCTGCTCGCTCATCTCGCGCCTCATCTCCTCGACGCGGTCCTTGCTGACTCCCTCGAACGTCACGACGCGTGCGAGTGCCATCAGAGCCTCCTTGTCGGTTGAGGCAACCTTACGCCCATTCGCGCCGGCGCGGGATAAGCTCGATGTGAAAACCGATGATCGCCGCCGAGCTTTCCACCGCCGCGTTTCGCCGGGCGCACGAGCACGTCAAGGCACACGCACATCACACGCCGCTGCTCGGGTCGAGGGCGCTGAGCGAGGTCACCGGGGCGGACGTCCGGCTGAAGGCGGAGTCGTTCCAGCGCACAGGCTCCTACAAGATCCGAGGGCCGCTGAACAAGCTCGCGCTGCTCGACGAGAGCTCCAAGCAGGCGGGCGTGATCTGCTCCTCGGCGGGCAACCACGCGCAGGGCGTTGCGCTTGCCGCCGCGATCCACGGCGTTCGCGCCGTCGTCGTGATGGCCGAGAACGCGACCCCGTCGAAGATCGAGGCGACGCGCGGTTACGGCGCCGAGGTGGTGCTGCACGGGACGATCTGGGACGAGGCGAACGAGAAGGCGCTCGAGCTCGTCCAGGAGCAGGGCCTCACCTACATACACCCGTTCGACGACCTCGACCTGATCGCAGGTCAGGGGACGGTCGGGCTCGAGATCTACGACGACCTGCCCTCGGTGCAGACGGTCGTCGTCCCGATCGGAGGCGGCGGCCTGATCTCCGGGGTCTCGATGGCGCTCAAGTCGATCAACCCGGAAATCCGGGTGATCGGCGTCGAGTCGTCCGGAGCGCCGGCGATGAAGCTGAGCGTCGAAGCGGGTGAGCGCCTGCAGCTCGACGAGGTCGACTGCTTGATCGACGGGCTGACCGTGAAACGGGTAGGCGAACTGACACTCGACATCGTCCGGCGGCACGTCGACGAAATCGTCACGCTGCCGGACGAGGAGATCTTCGAGGCGCTGCTGTGGACGATGGCCCGGACCAAGATCGTGGTCGAGGGAGCCGCCGCGGCCCCGGTCGCCGCCCTCCTGAACGGCCTCGTGGAGGCCGAGCCTGGCGAGACGGTGGTCTGCGTCCTGAGCGGAGGCAACCTCAAGCTCGACCAGCTCAGCGGCCTCAGCTGGAACTAGGGTGCGCGGGGGCAGCGCGCGCTTCTGCTGCCCCCGCAGGCCGAACTCGTCCGTTAGCCGATCGCCTCGAGCGCGTCGCAGAACACCGCGTCGCCCTGCTCGAAGATGTCGTGCGGGCCGTGGACGACCACGCCGCCCGGCGAGAAGATGATGTTGCCGACGTCGTGGAACAGCAGTCCGAGGCCGGGGTAGGTCTGCTTGAAGATCTGGCCGGTGTTCGCCTCGGTGTCCGTCGCGTAGTCGTAGCGGGTCGTCCAG
>DATFQE010000010.1:0-2657 GCA_035264445.1 Gaiellaceae bacterium
CGCGTGCGCAGCTCGTTGCCGTCGAGGTAGCTGCTGCCCATGTGCAGCAGCGCCGCGCCGAGCTGGTACTTGCCCGTCTCCTCGTCCTGCTCGACGAAGCCGACCAGCGTCAGCGTGCGCAGGATCCCGTGCACCGTCCCCTTCGGCAGGCCGAGCTCGCCGGCGAGCTGTCCGACGCCCAGCCGTCGATTGCGCCCGGACAGCAGCCGGAGGATCGCCGCGGCGCGTTCGATCGACTGGATCGGCGCGGACACTCCGTAGACGGTATCCCAACTGGTTCGGCTATGCCGAACGTCGTTTGACAATGCCGGACGCGCGCAGATAGTGTCCGGCGCAGGTGGGTCATACCAGCTCGACGGAGGAGGAGGGAAGCTCTTGGTCACGTTCGGGATGAGCATCTTCGGGGCGGAGGTGATCGGCACGGCGTTGCTGATCCTGCTGGGCAACGGCGTCGTCGCGGGCGTGCTGCTGAACCTCTCCAAGGCCCAGAACAGCGGCTGGATCGTCATCACCTTCGGGTGGGGCCTCGCGGTCATGACGGCCGTCTTCGCAATCGGACAGTTCAGCGGCGCGCATCTCAACCCCGCCGTCACGTTCGGATTCGCGATCGCCGACGTCATCGACTGGGACAAGGTGCCCGAGTACCTCGCAGGGGAGTTCGTCGGCGCGTTCATCGGGGCGACGCTCGTATGGCTGGCGTACCTCGACCACTGGCGCGAGACCGAGGATCCCGGCCTCAAGCTCGCTTGTCACTGCACCGCGCCGGCCATTCGCAACTACGCCGCAAACCTGATCACGGAGATCATCGGGACCTTCGTGCTCGTGTTCGGGATCCTTGCCTGGGTCGCCAACAAGGAGACCGTCGACACAGGGCTCGTCGGCCTGCTCGTCGGCCTCTTGGTGCTCGCCATCGGCCTGTCGCTCGGCGGTCCGACGGGGTACGCGATCAACCCGGCCCGCGACCTGGGCCCGCGGATCATGCACGCGATCCTGCCGATCGCCGGGAAGGGCGGCTCGGATTGGGGCTACGCCTGGGTCCCGGTCGTCGGCCCGCTGGTAGGCGGCGCGCTGGGCGCGCTGGCGTACAACACCTTCTTCTAGGGCTGACCCTCGAGGCAGGACGATGCGATGGGTGGGCGGCGCCGCGACGGGTGCCGCCCGGAAGACCGAGATCGAGGAGAGTGCTAGATGGCGAAGTACGCGGCAGCAATCGACCAGGGCACGACCAGCACCCGCTGCATGGTCTTCGACCACGGCGGCCAGGTGGTCAGCGTCGCCCAGAAGGAGCACGAGCAGATCTATCCCAAGCCGGGCTGGGTCGAGCACGACGCCAAGGAGGTATGGGCGCGCACGCAGGAGGTCGTCGACGAGGCGATCGCCGCGGCCGGCGCCGGTGAGGGCGACATCTCCGGCGTCGGCATCACGAACCAGCGCGAGACGGCGGTCGTCTGGGATCGCACGACGGGCGAGCCGGTCCACAACGCGATCGTCTGGCAGGACACGCGCACCGACAGGCTCGTCGACGAGTTCTCGCGCGACGGCGGCCAGGCGCGCTTCCAGGAGAAGGTCGGCCTCCCGCTCGCGACCTACTTCTCCGGCCCGAAGATCCGCTGGATCCTCGACAACGTCGACGGCACGGCCGAGAAGGCCGAGTCGGGCGACCTGCTGTTCGGCAACATGGACACCTGGGTGATCTGGAACCTGACCGGCGGCACGAACGGCGGGCAGCACATCACCGACGTGACGAACGCCAGCCGCACGATGCTGATGGACCTCAGGACGCTCGACTGGGACGAAGAGGTCATGGGCGTCATGGGCGTGCCGCGGGCGATGCTGCCCGAGATCAAGCCGTCGAGCGGGGTCTACGGCGAGGTCTCCTCGGGCGGCGCGCTGCAGGGCGTGCCGATCGCGGGCGACCTCGGCGACCAGCAGGCGGCGACGTTCGGCCAGACCTGCTTCGCCGTCGGCGAGGCCAAGAACACGTACGGCACCGGCAACTTCCTGCTGCTCAACACGGGCACCGAGGCGGTCCCGTCGAAGTCGGGCCTGCTCACGACGGTCGGCTACAAGATCGGCGACCAGGACGCGGTCTACTGCCTCGAGGGGTCGATCGCGATCACCGGCGCGCTCGTGCAGTGGCTGCGCGACAACCTCAAGATGATCAAGGCGGCGCCGGAGGTCGAGGACCTCGCGAAGTCGGTCGACGACAACGGCGGCTGCTACATCGTGCCGGCGTTCTCGGGCCTGTTCGCGCCGTACTGGAAGTCGAACGCGCGCGGCGTGATCGCCGGCCTCACGCGCTACGTCAACGCCGGCCACATCGCGCGCGCGACGCTCGAGGCGACGGCGTTCCAGAGCCGCGAGGTCGTCGAGGCGATGAACGCCGACTCGGGCGTCGACCTGGAGTCGCTCAAGGTCGACGGCGGCATGGTCGGCAACGACCTGCTGATGCAGTTCCAGGCCGACCTGCTCGGCGTGCCGGTGATCCGCCCGAAGGTGCCCGAGACGACGTCGCTCGGCGCCGCCTACGCGGCCGGGCTCGCGACCGGCCTGTGGTCGGAGGTCGAGGACCTGCGCGAGAACTGGGTCGAGGACAAGCGCTGGGAGCCGTCGATGGACTCGGCGAAGCGCGACGAGTACTACAAGTTCTGGAAGAA
>DATFQE010000011.1:0-5408 GCA_035264445.1 Gaiellaceae bacterium
ATGACGCAGCGGCTGGCGCTCTGCCGCGCATTGCTCCACGAGCCCCGGCTGCTCCTGCTCGACGAGCCCTTCAACGCGCTTGATGCCGAGGGCGTCGAGCTGTTGCAGCGCGAGCTCGGCACGCTCCGCGCCGAGCGCACGGTCGTCATCGCGACCCACGAGCCGGAGCGGCTCGCCCCGCTGGCGACCGGCCGGCTCGCCCTCGCATGACGGGCCTCGTCGCCGACTCAGCGGCCCTGGCGCGGAAAGATCTGCTGCTCGAGCTCCGTGCGCGCGAGACGCTGCCCGCGATGCTCCTCTTCGTTGTCACAGCGCTCGTGGTGTTCCATTTCGCGCTTCCGGCAGACGTCTCCGACCGCGCGGCCGGCGGCCTGCTCTGGGTCGCGATCCTCTTCACCGCCCTCCTTGGGCTCACCCGTGCGTTCGTCGCGGAGCGCGAGCAGGGGCTGCTCGACGCGCTGGTCCTGACGCCGTGCGACCGGGCAGCGATCTGGATCGGCAAGGCGCTCGCCGTGCTCGCGTTCCTCGTCGCCGCGGAGGTCGTCGCACTGCCCGCCTACTCGCTGTTCTTCACCGACCTCGGCGCCGCGGCGATCGCCGGCGTCGCCCTCGCCGATCTCGGCATCTGCGCCGTCGGGACGCTCGTCGCCGCCATGGCCGTCGCCGGGCGCGCCCGCGAGCTGCTGCTGCCGCTGCTCTTCCTGCCGCTCGCGATCCCGATCGTGGTCGGCGGCGTCGGCGCGACGGTCGGCGACGATCCCGCGCAGAGCCTGGCGTTTCTCGCCCTGTACGACGCCATCTTTGCGATCCTGTGCTTCGCGAGCTTTGAGTACGTGGTCACGGAATAGTCCCCTGGCTGCGGTGCTTTCCGGTGCCGCCGCCGTGCTGGTCTTGCTCGGTCTCGGGCTGGCCCTCCTCTGGGCGCCCGAGGACGCGGACCAGGGCATCAGCCAGAAGATCTTCTACGTCCACGTGCCGGTCGCTCTGACGGCGTACGCGTGCTTCGGGTGGGCCGCGTGGAAGGCGCTCCGGCTGCTCTGGACGGGAGACGAGCGCTACGACCTCGAGAGCTACACGGCCGTCCACATCGGGACGATCTTCGGCGTGCTCACGCTCGTCACCGGCTCGATCTGGGCGAAGGTCTCGTGGGGCGTCTGGTGGAGTTGGAGCGAGCGGCAGCTCGTCCTGTTCTTGATCCTCTTCCTCTTCTACTCGGCCTACTTCATGCTGCGCTACTCGCTCGACCCCGGGCCGCGCCGGCAGCGGAGCTCCGCGGTCTACGCGCTCTTCGGCGTCGTGCTGATCCCGATCAGCTTCCTCGCCATCAGGCTCGCCGAGGGCCTGATCCACCCGGTCGTCTTCACACGCGAGGGCCCGCAGATGTCGAACTCGATGTTCGCGGCGTTCTGCGTCTGCCTGGCCGGCATGCTCGCGCTCGCTGCCGCGCTCTACCGCGTCGAGCTGACCGGCAAGCGAATCGACGAGCGGATCCGTGAGCTCAGGGAGCTCCTGTCGACGGAGCCCGCCCGGCAGCCCGTCCTGACCGAGGTCCGTTCGTGAGCACCGGCGAGAAGTACCTCGCGGCTGCCTATCTCGTCGTCTTCGCGGCGGTCCTGCTCTACCTCGTGATCATCTCGCTCAAGGTGACGCGCCTCGAACGAGACCTGGCGGAGCTGACAGACCTTGCGCGTCAACAGAGGGCGCGTGGTGGCTGAGTTCCTGTTCTGGCCGGCGCTCCTCGCCTACGGCGAGGCGGCGGTCGCGTACGCCGGCAACGTCCGCTATCCCGGTCTCGGGAGGGTTGCGACCTGGGGTGTGCGGGTCGGCTGGATCGTCCAAACCGCGCTGCTCGTCGTCCAGGCCTATCGCGCGGACGGGTTCCCGTGGGACACCTGGGCCGGCTCGCTCAACCTGTTCGTCTGGCTCGTCGTCGGCGGGTACCTGGTGTGGGGCTGCAAGCCGCGCTACCGCTTGCTCGGTCTCGCGGTGATGCCGTTCGCCGCGCTGCTCCTCGCTGCCTCGTACCTCGGGGGCGGAGCCGATGCGAGCGGGTCGGGCCACTTCTCGACCGCGTTCCTGGTGCTCCACGTCGGCCTGGTGCTCGCAGCGTTCGCCGGGCTCACGCTCGCCGCCGCGCTCGGCGGCCTCTACCTCTGGGAGGAGCGTGCGCTCAAGCTTCACCGGCCGGGCCTGCTGCGGCTTCGCGCTCCCTCGCTGCTCACGCTCGAAGAGCTCGGCTGGAGGACGGTCGCCGTGGCGGTGCCGCTGCTGACGCTCGGCATGGTCGCCGGGTTCGTCCACCGCGCCTCGCTCGACCCGCAAATCGTGGTGACGCTCGTCGCCTGGGCGCTCTATGCAGGGTTCCTGATCGCTCATCCTCGCGGCCGGCGAGCGGCTCACCTTCAGCTCGCCGGCTTCGCCCTCGTCCTGACCGCGCCTCTCGGCCTCCTCCTCACGCACCTGTCATGAAGCTGACTCTCGTCGGAACCTCGCACAAGCTCGCGCCCGTCGAGGTACGCGAGCAGGTCGCGCTCGGCGCCGACGAGGCGTCGGAGCTCGCACGCCGGCTTGCCGGGGACGGTCGCGAGGCGGCCGTCCTGTCGACATGCAACCGCACCGAGCTCTACGTCGTCGGCGGCGAGGAGGCAGAGGCGATCGCGGAGCTCGAGCGCGTCGGCGGCCGGCCGCTCGCGCCTTACCTCTACCGGCTCGGGGACGAGGCTGCCGCGCTGCACCTCTTCCGCGTCGCGGCCGGCCTCGACTCGATGGTCCCGGGTGAGGGCGAGATCCTCGGGCAGGTACGAGCGGCCTACGAGGCAGGCGCCTGCGGGCCCGTCCTCGACCGTCTCTTCCGCGGTGCGCTCCACGCCGGCCGGAAGGCGCGGGCCGAGACGGCGATCGGCGAGAGCCCGTCGTCCGTGTCCGCGGCCGCGGCCGCGCTGGCCCAGCAGGTGTTCGGCGAGCTCGAGGGCCGGCGGGTGCTGATCGTCGGCGCGGGGAAGGTGGGCGAGCTTGCGGCTCGCAACCTGATCTCGCGCGGCGCCGAGGTCGCCTTCGTCGCGAACCGCTCGGCCGAAGGCGCCGCGGAGCTGGCCCGCAAGCTCGGGAGCGAGCCGCTGCCACTGGAAGGCATCGCGGACGAGCTCAAACGTGCGGACGTCGTCGTTTCCTCGACGAGCGCGGCCGGCTTCGTGCTGACACGAGCCGCGGTCGAGCAGGGCATCCGCGGACGCAAGCGTGCGCCGCTGTTCCTGATCGACCTCGCGGTCCCGCGTGACGTCGAGCCCTCGGTCGGGATGCTCGACGGCTGCTTCCTCTACGACATCGACGACCTGGAAGCCGTCGTCGCGGAGAGCCTCACGGGCCGGCACCGCGAGGCCGAGCGCGCCGAAGGAATCGTGGCCGCCGAAGCGCGACGCTTCCGCGACTGGCAGGCCTCGCTCGACGTCGTGCCCGCAATCGCCTCTCTCCGCGAGCACGCCGAGGCGATCCGGACCGCCGAGCTCGCGAAGGCGGAAGGGCGGCTGGGCGGCCTCTCGGAGAGCGAGCGCCGTACGGTCGACTCGCTCACGAGCCAGATCGTCAACAAGCTCCTCCACGCGCCGATCGTCCGCGCGAAGGAGGCCGCCGCGCTCGAGGGCGTCGGCTATGCGGAGGCGCTCCGCCACCTCTTCGGCCTCGACGAGGACGCGCGCGATGGTCATCCGCGTCGGCTCCCGGGGCAGTAGGCTCGCGCTCACCCAGGCCGAGCTCGCAGCCGAGGCGCTGCGACGGCCCGGGATCGAGATCGCGCTCGTGCCGATCACCACGGCGGGCGACCGGGATCGCACGAAGCCGTTCGGCGAGATCGGCGCACGCGGAGTCTTCGTCAAGGAGCTCGAAGAGGCTCTCCTGGCCGGTCGCATCGATGTCGCCGTGCACTCGGCGAAGGACATGACCTCGACGGACACCGGCGGGCTCGTCGTCGGCGCGTACCCGCCGCGCGAGGATGCACGAGACGCGCTGTGCGGGGCTCCGGCGCTCCGGCCGGGGATGCGGATCGGCACTGCGTCGGTTCGACGCCGCGCCCAGCTCCTCGCGCTCGAGCCGACCCTCTCGATCGAGCCGCTGCGCGGGAACATCGACACGCGCCTGCGGAAGCGGGGCGAGCGCGGCCTCGACGCGGTCGTGCTCGCTGCGTGCGGGCTCGAGCGGCTTGGTCTCGACGCCGAGATCTCGCACCGGTTCGATCCCGCCGAGGTGCTGCCCGAGGCGGGCCAGGGTGCGCTTGCGCTGCAGGTGCGAGCGGGCGAGGAGGAGCTCGTGGCGCGCGCAGACGACGCCGACACGCGCCGAAGAGTCGAAGCCGAGCGGCGGTGCGTGGCCGTGGTCGGCGGCGGCTGCCTCGCGCCCGTGGCGGCTCACCACGACGGGGCGGCGCTGACCGGGCTCGTCGCCGACGAGGACGGGCGCTGGACCGAGCGCCTGACCGGCGAGGATCCCGACGAACTCGGCAGTCGGCTTGCGGATGCGCATCGTCGTCACGCGGCCTGAGACGCACGCGGGCGAGCTCGTTCGCCGGCTGAAGGGGCTTGGACACGCGGTCACCGTCTACCCGCTGATCGCGATCGAGCCGCTCGCGGGCGGGCCTGTCGATCTGGCCGGCTACGACTGGGTCGTCGTCACGAGCAGGACCGCGGCCGAGCTCCTCGCCGGTCGTGCCGCCGGTCCATGGCCTCCGGTGGCCGCCGTCGGCCCCGGCACCGCAAGTGCGCTTCGGGAGGCCGGCCACGAGGCGGCGCTCGTCCCGGCCGTCTCGACGCAGGAGGGGCTCGTCGCCGAGTTTCCGAGGCCCGCCGGTCGCGTCCTGTTCGCCGGCGCCGAGAGTGCGCGTCGGTACCTCGTACAGGAGCTCGACGCAGACTTCGTCCCGCTCTACCGAACCGTCGAGTCCGTTCCAGACGAGCCGCCGGCAGGCGACCTGGTCGTGCTCGCCTCGGCGTCCGCCGCCCGGGCGTTCTCGCGGGTCGGTTCCCCGATCCCGGCGGTCTCGATCGGACCGGAGACGACCAGGGCAGCGCGGGCGGCGGGCGTTAGAGTCGCCGCCGAGGCGGCGACGCACGATCTCGAGGGTCTTGTCGCCGCCGTGGAGACCGCGTGTTCATCACTTTCCTGAGCGACTTCGGCCTCGTCGACGACTTCGTCGGCACCTGCCATGCCGTGATCAAGCGGATCGCCCCCGAAGCCGAGATCATCGACCTGACGCACGGGATCCAGCCGCAGGCAATCCTTCAGGGCGCGTTGGTCCTGGCGAACACCGTCCCGTACGCGCCGCGCGGCGTACACCTGGCGATCGTCGACCCCGGTGTCGGGAGCGGTCGGCGCGCGCTCGCGCTCGAGTCGGGCGACGGACGGCGCTTCGTCGGGCC
>DATFQE010000012.1:0-2001 GCA_035264445.1 Gaiellaceae bacterium
TCGCGACGCTGCTGCGGGTTCCCATGCCGCACGGCGCGCGCGACGTGCTGGTCGGAGCCGGGCGCGTGTGGGTCGCCAGTCGCGACTACGCCGAGGTCGTTCGGATAGATCCGGCCACGGGCCGCGTGCTGTACGGCCTTCCCGCCGGCAGCAACCCGCTCGAACTGGCCTATGGTGACGGCTCGGTCTGGTCGTCCAACGGCGACGACACAGTCACGCGCGTCGCACGCCACCCGGTCACGATCGCCGTCCCGGGCAAGCCTTCCGGGATCCGGGTCATCGGTCATGACGTCTGGGTCGCCGCGCTCGCGAGCAACACACTCGTCCGCATCGACACCCGCACCAACCAGATCAGGGGTAAGCCGGTTCCGGTCTGTGTCAATCCGAGCTACCTGGCGCTCGGCGCACGGACAGTGTGGGCAGCGTGCACCGGCGACGACACGCTCGCGCGCATGGACAACCGCTGAGGACGACCGATGAAAGTCAAACATCAACGCCGCTGTCTTCGATTCGGTAATGATTGGACTAACCGAGCGCTCGCGGCGCGGGCCGATTCAGAACATCTCTGATGTAAGTGACGCCTACTTCGAGCTTCTCGAGGACGCGAGTTATCGGCGCCTCACGGGACGTGCGACGGCCGATCGGGAGAGCGTCACCGGGCGAATCACGCGAGCAGTTGAGCGATTTGCGCCCGTCCGCTGACTCGATGCTCAATGGTGACAGCGCTGCGAAGGTGTCCCCTTTCACGGCCCCAAATCACCTGCATACGAGCTACTTAGCCAACGCCGTTGACCATCATAAAGCCCAGTGTCGACGGGGCTCGGAGCGACTTTGCGCGGACGGGACGCTCGGAGACCAGAGCTGCCTCCGCCCCGCGGACTCGCCTCCTCAGTCGCGAGCTGCGCCCCTGGCGCGCGAACCGACATCACGCGACGACACGTGACTCGGCTTCGTCCGGATTCGGTTTACACGAGCCGGCCGGGGCGGTAGCGTCGCGTCATACCACTGATTGGGGGATGTCATGAACCGCTTGCGCCTGGGCTTGATCGTCTGCCTCGGGATCGCGGCTGCCGCGCCCGCCACCGCGTCCGCCGACCCGCCGCAGTCACCCCCCGGCTGCACCGTGGTCCTCACCACTCCGGCCGTCGCCACCGGCTCCGCTACGGCGCTGGACAAGAAGATGGCCGCGTACGAGCGGGTCTGTCTCTCGTAGCAACCGGGGAGGCGGGGTCCGCGCGGACGCGGAAACGCGAACGGCCCGCCCCGGGGTCGGGACGGGCCGATCTGCCTCGCGGAGGCAGCGAGGACGCGCGGAACAGTCAGCCGTTCTTGCCGCAGCTGACGGTCACGGTGTGCGGGACGTTCGTCGCGGTGCTGGTGCCCGTCGAGGACGCGGAGTTCGCCTTGTTGAACCGGACGTATGCGTACTGGTTGTAGTACGGGGCCGCCACGGCGGTGGTGAGCTGGCCGTCGGGCCCCTCGACCTGGGCAGTGATGGAGCACTTGCTGAGGTCCCGGTTGCCCCACGAGGTGATCGAGTAGTACGGGCTCCCGTAGGAGTACATCGAGCTCGCCGGGTCGCTCGCCGCGACGAGCTTGCCGGTGCCGTCGTACCGCGCCCAGTGGACGTCGTCGGCCAGGAACTGGTAGGCGTCGGTGGCCGTCCGGTTGCGGCCGCCGACCACCGTGCTGTAGTTGCCCTTGGCGTAGTTGGCGAAGCCGCCCAGGATCGACGGGGAGGCGCCGTCGGCCAGGTGGTTGCTGGCGCCCGCGGCGAACCCGTATGACCCGCCCTCGGCGTAGTTGTACGCGCCCGCGAGCAGGTTGCCGTTGACGTTCCACCCGTGGCCGATGCCGACGATCAGGTTCTCCGAACCCGCGCGCCCGTACTGGAACGGGTTGTAGTCGCGGCCGACGACGATGTTCCCCGTGCCGTCCTTTCCGTTGACGTCGGTGTCGTCGCGCTTGACCACGTGCACGTTGATGCCCTTGAAGACGACC
>DATFQE010000013.1:0-3181 GCA_035264445.1 Gaiellaceae bacterium
TCGACGTGGGTCGTCAGCGCGTAGACGATGCGGCCGTCGAAAGCAGCGACGATCGCGTCGCGGATCGGCTCGAACCCGTGCTGGAGGTAGAGCGCCGCCAGCGACGCCTCGAGCAGCGCGGCGAGCACGTTCCGGTTCCGCGAGAGCCGCGCGAGCTCCTCTGCCGGCGCCTGTTCCTCGCCGCTCTCCGCCAGCTGCTGGCCGAGACCGAGCTCCCGCCCGACGACGGCGCAGCTCGCCCGCGAGACGACGTGCGAGCGGATCTTTGCCATCCGCCCCTCCGAGAAGTCCGGATAGCGGTCGTAGAGAGCGCGCGCGATCGCCAGCTCGAGCACGCTGTCGCCGAGGAACTCGAGCCGTTCGTAGGACGACGCACGGTCGGGCGCCCAGGAGCTGTGCGTGAAGACGTTCTCCAGCAGGTCGGGCGGCAGGGCATCGATGAGCCGCGAGAGCTCCTCGGGACGGCCGCTGGGCGCGCGGCTACTGGTGCGTTGAGACGTAGTCGACGGCTTGCCCGACGGTCTGGATCTTCTGCGCGTCCTCGTCCGAGATCTTGATCCCGAACTGGTCCTCCAGCTCCATGATCAGCTCCACGAGATCGAGCGAATCGGCGTCGAGATCCCCCTGGAAGGAGGCATCGTCAGTGATCTCGTTCTCTTCGACGCCGAGCTGCTCCGTCAGGACTTCCTTGACCCGCTCGAATACTTCCTCTCGCGATGCTGCCATCTCACCTCACTTGCCGGGGGGTTCAGAGCGCGCGGATGCTAACACTCTTTCCGGCAGGCGCTGTGCGAGCCTGCCGACGACGTCGTGCTCGACGCCTCTCGCGGCGAGCCGGATCGCATTCGCGACCGCGCGCGGCGACGAGTTGCCGTGGGCGATCACCGCGAGCCCCCGCAGCCCCAGCAGGTAGGCGCCGCCGTAGGTGTCGGGGTCGAGCCGGCTGCGCATACCGCGTGCCGCAGGGCGGATCAGCAGGCCGCCGATGCGGCCCCGGCGGCTGGCGACGATCTCCTCGCGGAGCGCGTCGAGAACGGTCGTGATGGTTCCTTCGAGCAGCTTCAGGACGACGTTGCCGGTGAAGCCGTCGCAGACGACGACGTCCGTGCCGCCGAGCAGTAGGTCGCGGCTCTCGGTGTTGCCGCCGAAGCGCAGCCCCTCCGCCCCTGCAAGGAGCCCGTGCGCCTCGAGCGTCAGCTGATTCCCCTTCTCTGCCTCCTCGCCGATCGAGAGCAGGCGCACCTGCGGCTCGGGGACATCGAGCACCTCCTCGGCGAAGACTGAGCCCATGTAGGCGAACTGGAGCAGGTGCTCGGGCCGTGCGTCGGCGTTCGCCCCGGAGTCGATCAATACCGAGGGCCCGTTCTTGGCCGGGATCACGACCGCGATCGCCGGTCGCGCCACGCCCCGTAGCCGCCGCAGCTCGACGAAGCAGGCGGCCAGCATCGCGCCGGTGTTCCCGGCCGAGACGACGGCGTCGGCCTCATCCTGGCCGACGGCGCGGCAGGCAGCGACGAGCGAGCTGTTCGGCTTCGAGCGGACGGCCTCGGCAGGCTTCTCCTCCATCCCGATCGCGTCGGGTGCCTCGACGAGCTCGAGGCCATGGGTGTCGAGGTCGGCGGGGCCGAAGAGCACCGGCTCGATCCCGTCCGCGGCGGCCTCGAGCGCCCCCGCGACGACCTCCGCCGGGCCTCGGTCCCCGCCCAGCGCGTCGACGGCGACGCGGGTCACGGCTCTATGGTGCGGGCGTGCGGAGCGGCTCGATCTCGCGGCCGCCGTAGGTCTTGCAGTTCGGGCACATCCGATGCGGCTGCTTCGGGCGGCCACACTGCGGACACGCGTTCACGCGCGGCGCCTCGATCCGGTGGTTCGCGCGCCGTTTGTCACGGCGGGACTTCGACGTTTTCTTCTTCGGGACGGCCATCGGCGGGCGAGTATAGCCGTAGGCCGGTTTGCCGAACCTTTACCGAAGCCTGGCCCGTTCTTCGCCTGCGCTTGCCCGCGCCGAACTCGCCTCGGGCAACCCTGTCCAGGCAACGCAGCCGAGAGCGAAGGAGACAGGCATGTACAAGATCGCAGCAATCATCGCAGGCGTCCTGTTGCTGGCCGGAGTTGCTCTGGCGGGGACGGTGACGAGCCTGGACTCGACGAACACGCCGACGATCGCCTCGACGCCGCCGACGTCCGCGTCGGGGTCGACGTCAAGCCGGCAGGAGGACCGCGGCCGGGAGGACGAGGTGCGCGGCCGGGTGAACGAGCCTGGTGAGGATCTGCGCGGCCCCTGCGACGAGGCCGAGCACGCCGACGACGCGCGCTGCGCGTCCCCGTCCGCGACGCCCCGGCGGGACGACCGCGTCGAAGACCGCTCCGGGCGGCGCGGCGGCGGCGTTGACGGCTCGGGCCGCCACGGAGCCGACGACGGCGGCCATTCGGGCCACGGCGGTCGCGGAGGCGACTAGCGCATTCTCCGCTCATCGGGAGACCGAGGCGGACCGAACGCTTGCCGGGCCGCCTCGTCGTCGTCCAGGATCCCGAGTAGGAACAATCCCCGCCATGAGCAGGCCAAAGCGCACGATCCTCCTCGTCGAGGACGAGACGTCGATCGTCGAGCCGCTCGCGGAAGCGCTCCGCAGCGAGGGCTTCGAGACGCTCGTCGCGGGGACGGTGGCGGACGCGCTCGAGCTGGCGAGCCGTGAGCCCGACCTGGTGCTGCTCGACGTGATGCTGCCGGACGGCTCCGGCTTCGACGTCTGCCGCGAGCTGCGCCGGGGCTCGCAGGTGCCGATCATCATGCTCACCGCCCGCGGCGAGGAGGCCGACCGCGCCGTCGGGCTGGAGCTCGGCGCGGACGACTACGTCGTGAAGCCGTTCAGCGGCCGCGAGGTCGTCGCCCGGATCCGCGCTGTGCTGCGGCGCGCACACGCTCCCGCGCCCGGTGACGACGTCGCCGCGGTGACGGTCGGCCCGGTGCGGCTCGACCCGGCCAGCCGAGAGGTGACCCTCCGCGGCGAGGTGCTCGACGTGAGCCGCAAGGAGTTCGAGCTGCTGCACCTGCTGATGCGCAACGCGGGCTCCGTTGTCACACGAGAGCGCCTGATTGATGAGGTCTGGGATCCGAACTGGTTCGGCTCGACGAAGACGCTGGACGTCCACGTCAGCGGCATCCGCCGCAAGCTCGGCG
>DATFQE010000014.1:0-2084 GCA_035264445.1 Gaiellaceae bacterium
GTGAGGTAGGGCTGGCCGCAGTTTTAGCGGTGCGCGATACGAATCGTGCTCCTCATAGAGACGCCGAATCGTGGCCCGACTCATCGCCGGCGCTACCGGCGCAGGCGCTCAGTCGTACTCGTGCTGCTTGCGCCGGTCGTAGAACCACGCGACGAGGAGCGCGAGACCGGCGAACACGACGAGCGCGCCGAGGATTCCCCAGGCGACGAGGGCCGCGCCGACGATCAGGAACAGAATCCCGACCGCGATGCCGCCGCCGATGATGACGGCCACGAGCCAGAGCCAGAACTTCGCGTCCACGGAGCGTGGATCCAACCTGAAGGCGCGGCTCGATGCAAGCCGGATGTCGTTTACGCCGGCGGCTCGGCCGCCAGCTTCCGCAGGCTGCGACGCCAGGTTGCGGCGGCGAGCAACCCGAGCAGGATGGTCGGCACCATCGTCAGGAACCGGTAGACGAGGACTGCGGCGACGACCTCGGCGTTGGCGCCTCCGAACCCGATCAGCGTCGCCGTCAGGCTCAGCTCGACGACGCCGATGCCGGCGGGCGTGATCGGGATCGTCCCGAGGATGCGGGCCAGCGACCAGGCGGCGAACGCCTCCGCGAAGGTGATCTCGTCGGCCGAGACGCCCAGCGCGCGGAGCGCGACTAGGAGCACGGCGAAGACGGTCACGCTGCCGGCGAACGTCGCGAGCGTGAGGAGGTGCCACCGTTTTCGGAGCACCCCGACGGCGTCCCGCCGGAAGCGCTCGAACTCCGGCCCGCCCCAGGAGACCGGGCCACGACGGAGGAGGCGGCGCCGGGCCCAGCTCGTGAGCCGCGCGAAGATGTCGCCGATGTCCCTGGCCATCCGCCCGCTGTAGAGCACGAGTCCGAGCCCCGCGATCGCGACACCGAGGATCGCGACGCCGACGAAGGCGGCCGTCGACAGCACCGCGGTCTCGGCGCCTTCCGCCGTCAGCAGGAAGAGCGCGAGGATCGGGTAGGCGAGATTCGCCAGCTGGTTCCAGACGCTGACGAGCGTGACGGCGCGCGCGACGTGCGGGGGCGGAAAGCCGCGGCGGCGGAGCATCCCGTACGCCCCGGCGACGCCGACCGCCGCGCCGCCCGGAAAGACGATCGAGAGCGCGGTCGCGGCCTGGGTGGTCATCAGCGCGGGCCAGAAACGCAATCCGGGCAGGAGGATGATCCACGGCGGCGCGAACGTCGCCAGGTTCAGTGCCGTAGCGGCCAGGAGCGTCACCACCCAGCGCCAAGACAGGCCCTTCACGATCGCCCAGACGTCTCGGTAGTCGGCGATCGTCGGGAGGAAGTACGCGAACGTCGCGACGATGACGACGACGCCGACGGCTGCGAAAAGGATTCGCTTGGAGAGGAACCGCCGCTTGGTCGGAGCGGGGCTGGCCAGTGTCATGCGGCTGGCGCTCCCGTCGCAAGTGGGAGAACATCAACGCCGTGTGGCGCGAGCGGATCAGGCGGCTGCTGTTCGGCCACCACCAGAGCATCGCCGGGACGGTCTACGGCACGATCGTGGTGATGGCGACGGTGGCCGCGGGCTCGCACGGCTCGGACACGGAGGCCTGGGCGCTCGCGGTCGCCGTCGCGGTGACCGTCACCGTCCTGTGGATCGCGCACGTCTACTCCCACACGATCGCCGAGAGCCTCCACCGGCGGCGGCGTCTCGACACCGCCGAGTTCGTCGCGCTCGCCCGGCGGGAGCTGGCGATCCCGATCGCCGCGGTGGCGCCGATCACGGCGCTCGTCCTGGCCGCGCTCGGCGTGCTGCGCGTTCAGACGGCCGGCTGGATCGCGCTCGGCCTCGGCGTGGTGACCCTGGCCGTGCAGGGAGCGCGCTACGCGGCCGTCGAGCGACTCGGTCGGGGGGGCACGGCTGTCTCGATCGCGCTGAACGTCTGCCTCGGTCTCGTAATCGTCGGGCTCAAGGCGCTAATCGTTCACTAGCTGCGCCTTCTGGGCCGCGAACTCCTCCTCGGACAGGACACCCTGGTCGCGCAAACGGCCGAGCCGCTCCAGCGACTCGAGGCGATCGTCGGCCTTCCCGCGTCGCCGCAGGCGGTCCATGCCT
>DATFQE010000015.1:0-5598 GCA_035264445.1 Gaiellaceae bacterium
CTGCGCCTCCAGTCGCGAGCGGGTGCGGTCGATCGAGCGTATGAGCGCAGCGGCGGACCACGGGTGGACGTCGCCGTGCTCGATCGGTACGACCCACGCGAACGTCCGGAACTTCGACTGGAGGACGGGGGAGCCGCTGAGGCCGGCGACGCCCTCCGCGAGAACGAGGGGAGGCGGAGCAGGCAGGTGGTACCGGCTGGACCGTCGGTACGCATCGCTCCGGTTGGCCTCGGAGCTGGCGCTCCTTGCCGGCGCGATCGCGTCGCCGAACAGCGTGGTCGAGCGGAAGTCGCCGCGGCCGACGCGGACGAGGCGGAGACCCGGAACATTCGGAAGCCTGCCGCCGCCGCGGACCTCGACGACCTCGCACCGGGCGGGCGTACAAGGACGCGGTAACCGGCCCGCCTCGAGTTGGATCCAGCGTGCCAGCCCGTCGACGGCGCCGAGACCGATGTACGCGCCGGCGATCGTGCTTTCGCGGTAGAGGACGGTCGCGATCGGCTCGCGCCTCATCAGCGGGGTCAGCCCCCGACGCGCACGGTGGTCGAGGACGCGATAGCGGTCCGACTGCCCCGCGACGCTAAAGGACGCCAGCCGGATCGCGCGTGTCTCCGCAGGAAGCGCCGCGACCCGGTCGGCCACGCTCCGGCCCTGCGCGACGAGCGTGCCGGCCTGCATCGCCGCGAGCGTGGCTGCGGCCGCGGCGATGCCCAGCACGACGAGGACGACTCGCTCCGGACGGTGTCGCAGCCGAATCGCCGCGAGCTGCAGCGGCACTGCGACCCGGCGTGCGCGGGCGATCGCCGTCACCGGTAAAAGCGTATCGCAGGTGACGCAAGGCCCGTCCGCGCAACTACACTCGGCGCGTGCCGCGCTACGACGTCCCGAAGGCTGCCCCAGAGCCGCTTCGCCTCGTGCAGCGCTTCGTCAACACGGTGGATCGGGAGCACGAGCGGGAATGGCTCGGATCGCCGGCCGAGCTCGAGGCGTGGCTCCGTGAGAACGGGCTCGTCGCCGGCCGGCCGAACGCGCGGCTGTTGCGGCGTGCGCATGACCTTCGCGAGGCCCTGCGCGAGCTGCTCGTGGCCAACAATCACGGCATCGCTCCTCCGGCGGACGCCGTCGCCACCGTCAATGCGATCGCCGCGGCAGGCCGGCTCGCGCCTCGTCTGCGGGAGGACGGCCTTCTCTCCTTGTCCGAGCCGGCCGGGCGCTCGCCGCCGGCGCCACTCGCCCGCATCGTCGGCGTTGCCTTCGAGGCGATGCTCGAGGGGAACTGGTCGAGGCTAAAGGCCTGCCGCAACTGCCGCTGGGCTTTCTACGACTATTCGCGCAACCGGGCGGCGACATGGTGCTCGATGACCCTCTGCGGCAGCCGACTGAAGGCACGCAGCTACCGGCGCGGAGCGCGCTCACGCCTCCCGTAGGCCTCGCGGGTGCGGCCAAGCCCAACTGACCGAGCCAGCGAGCCGACCAGACTGGTCACGCGCACGCCGCTCGCACCGATTAGTTTTCGGTTCCGATCGGGTCTACCCCCTGACGCATGTCGAGAGCGACCGTAAGGAGGGATCGATGAGCAAGGTTCGGCTGCTCGTGGGCACGCGCAAGGGTGCCTTCGTGCTGACGGCTGACGGGACGCGCGACGACTGGGGCGTCCGCGGGCCCTTCTTCACCGGCTGGGAGATCTACCACCTCAACGCGTCTCCGGCCGAGCCCGACCGGATCTACGCGTCGCAGACAAGCGGGTGGTTCGGTCAGGTCGTCCAGCGCTCCGACGACGGCGGCGACACCTGGGAGCCGGTCGGCAACGAGTTCGCCTACGAGGGCGTCGCCGGGACGCACCAGTGGTACGACGGCACACAGCACCCGTGGGAGTTCGCGCGCGTCTGGCATTTCGAGCCGTCGCACACCGACCCCGACACCGTCTACGCAGGCGCGGAGGACGCCGCGCTCTTCAAGTCGACGGACGGCGGCCAGACCTGGAAGGAGCTCGCGGGGCTCCGCACGCACACCACCGGCGATCAGTGGCAGCCGGGCGCCGGCGGGCTGTGCCTGCACACGATCCTCATCCATCCCGAGAACGAAGACCGAATGACGGTGGCGATCTCAGCGGCCGGGACGTTCCGCACCGACGACGGCGGCGAGACCTGGCAGCCGATCAATAAGGGGCTGCGCTCGCGCGAGCTGCCGGACGAGGAGCGCGAGGTCGGCCACTGCGTCCACCGCCTGGCGATGAACACCTCGCAGCCCGACACGCTGTTCATGCAGAAGCACTGGCACGTGATGCGAAGCGACGACGCCGGCGACTCCTGGCAGAAGGTGAGCGGGAACCTGCCGACCGACTTCGGCTTCCCGATCGCCGTCCACGCGAACGAGCCCGAGACCGTCTACGTCGTCCCGATCAAGAGCGACTCCGAGCACGTCCCGCCCGACGGCAAGCTCCGCGTCTACCGCAGCCGCACCGGTGGGAACGAGTGGGACCCGCTGACGAGCGGCCTGCCGCAGGAGCATTGCTACGTGAACATCCTTCGCGACTCGATGGCCGTCGACAGCCTCGATCCGTGCGGGGTCTACTTCGGCACCACGGGCGGCCAGGTCTACGCGTCCGCCGACGCGGGCGACACGTGGACGGCGGTCGTGCGCGACCTCCCGCCCGTGCTCTCGGTCGAGGCGCAAGTGCTGCCGTGATCCGCGTAACGCTTCCCCACCACCTGCGCACGCTGGCACGCGTCGACGGCGAGGTGCGCCTGGAGCTCCAGGCGCCGCCGACGGTGAGCTCGGTCCTCGACGCGCTCGAGGAGAACTACCCGGTGCTCTGCGGGACGATCCGCGACCACCAAACGGCCGAGCGCCGAGACTTCATCCGGTTCTTCGCCTGCGGGCAGGACCTGTCGTGCGAGCCCGCCGACGATCCGCTGCCCGCCGACGTCGCATCCGGCAAGGAGCCGTTTCGCGTCGTCGGCGCGATGGCGGGCGGCTAGTCAGGCAGGCGCTCGCCCAACGGCTCGCCGAGGGACTCGTCCGCCGGCTCGTCGCCCGGAACCGGCTCGCCCATCTCGGCGGCGAGCTTCCGTGCCTCTTTCTTTTCGGCCTTCATCTCGCGGCGCTCCTTGAGCCGCCGCTCGCGGTTCAACTTCGCCATCGTCGTTTGCCTCTTCGCGTTCGAGCCCATATGCGGGTCCCTTCTGCCGCCGGCGCCCGCGGACGTTCGCGGAACTACACCGTAGCGATAAACCCTGCTACCGTGGCTTTAACTAGAGCGAGTTCGGGGCAGTCCAGCGCCTTCCTACCCGTTCGTAAGACGCGGAAGGGAGGTTTTTATGGCAACCGGAACCGTGAAGTGGTTCAACGACGCGAAGGGCTACGGCTTCATCACGCCCGACGAGGGCGGGAAGGACGTGTTCGTTCACCACAGCAACGTGCGAGGCGAGGGCTACAAGTCCCTGGCCGAGGGCGCCAAGGTCGAGTTCGAGCCGGCCGAAGGTCAGAAGGGCCCCGAGGCCACGAACGTCGTCCAGCTCGCCTCCTAGCGAGCGCCGGCCCTGAGCGCGTCGGGCGAGCCCGGCGCGCTCGGCCATACGCCTACTGAACGGAGTTGAGATCGCGGCGAGAGAAGATCCGGCCGGCGGAGAAGCCCCGGTCGTCATGGTCCGCTTCGGCGAGCTCGAGTTCACCGTGGCCGAGGCCGCCCGGCTGAGCGACGCCTCGATCGCCGACCGGCTCGTCGACACGGGAGTCTCGCGTCTCACCGCCGCACGGATCGTCGAGCTCGGGCGCGGCGCCGACGCCGGGCGCGCCCGCCCGCACAAAGCGCGGCGCTGAGAGCTCCGGCGACTCACTCTTTGAGCAGATCCACATAGCGCGCCTCGTTTACGCGCCCCTCCGCCGCGGGAGCCTCCAACGACACACACAAGGAGGGGTCTGCATGGCAACACGTGACATCACGACGGACGACCGGGTACGCGCCGTGTCGCAGCCCGTCGTCACACGGATCGCGGAGACGAAGCCGTCGTTCCTGACGACCGAGTTCTGGGCGATGGTCGGATCCATCGCCGCGATCCTCGTCGCCGTCTCACAGGCGGATAACTTCGACGCGCCCCGGGCGTGGACGCTGGTCGCCGCGGTGGTGATCGGCTACATGGTCAGCCGCGGGCTGGCGAAGAGCGGCAGCGCACACCGCGACCGCGACCGCGCCGACCACTAGAGCATCGCCCTGACGCACGATCGAGCGAAGGCCGGGCCCAGGCCCGGCCTTCGCAACTAGCGTTAGTCGCCGCGGCCCAGGAGCGAGTTGAGGATCCAGTTCACCAGCCAGACCACGATCGTCGCCCAGACGTACGTCCAGAAGCCGTCGATCTTGAAGTCCGGTGCGATCCACTCGGCCAGCGCGAGCATCAGCACGTTGATCGCGAAGTAGCCCAGCCCGAGCGTCAGCAGGATCACGGGCAGGGTCAGGATCGCGAGCACCGGCTTGACGAACGCATTCGCGAGCCCGAGCACTGCCGCACCCAGCAGGATCGATCCCCAGCGCCCGATCTCGATGCTGTCGAAGATCTCGTCGATGACCAGCAGCGCGACGATGTTTACACCCCAGCCGAGCAGCGCGGAGACGAGCACCGTGCGGCGGGCGTCGGTCACGCCCGGAAGTATCGTCGCCTGATCAGACGACGGCTACGGGAAGAGGCGGTCGCGATCCCTGTAGAGGTTGGCGAGCAGGAAGCCGCCGAGCACCGCCGCCATCAGCGTCAGCATCCCGATCGCAACGAGGAAGCCCTTTCTCAGTTGGTTCGGATCCGTGAGCGCCTCCTTCGCGCGGCCGGCCAGCGCCTCGCCCTTCTTCACGACGCCTTTCGCGGCGCCCACGACGGCGTCCGCGATGCCGTCGCCGCCCGATCCGCCGCCGGTCACACCTGCCGCCGGGATGCTCATTGCCGGCGAGTTGAAGCCGATCGGCAGCACGGGCGCGCAGGCGTTCGCGCGGCGCGCCTTCCTGAGCTTCCGGTCGCTCACCCTGCCGCGCGCCACGACGATCGTCGTCTCCGCGGAGGGCGTGCGGCGGGCGCCGATCAGTAGCCGGTAGGTGCCGTTCGCGAGGGGATGCCCGTGGAGCCGCCCGTGGAAGGGCAAGCGATTCACTCCCGCTCGCCCGCGGACGCGGAACGTGCCGAGCACCTCGCAGGTCGGGAAGACCCGCACGACGGTGACTCGGAGCAGCATCGGCCGGTGCAGCGTGAAGACGACGACGGTGCCGCCACCCTTGCGGTTCGGACGAACGAGCGCGCGCGCGACGGCCAGCTCGCGCGGCCCCTTCGCCGAAGACGACGTTCCCAGCGTCGACGCGCCCAGGAGCGGACTCGAGACAGCCGTACCGCCCGACCAGCCGGCCGCGGTGCCGCTCGTTGCCGTCGACCCGAGCGCGCCCGCGCTCGGCGAGCCGGAGTACGTTCCCGACGGCGTCGTCGGCGGGGGCGGCGACGACGGCGACGTGGACGAAGGCGGCTGCGGTGCGGGCGGAAGCGGGCTCGTCGGCAGCGGCACCGGGGAAACCGGCGGCGGCGGTGGCAGCAGGGTGGGCGGCGGCGGAGGTGGAGGCAGCTT
>DATFQE010000016.1:0-25175 GCA_035264445.1 Gaiellaceae bacterium
GACACTCGTCGCCGCGCTCCCGGAGATCGCGATCAACCTGCTCTCGTCGACGGCGACGCAGACGTCCATCCACTTCCACTACACGGCCGCGATCACCCCGGCCCTCGTCGCCGGGAGCGTCTTCGGAGCGGCGAGGGTGGCTCGTCGCCGCCCCGGGACGGCGGTGCCGCTGGCAGGGACCGCCGTCGTGCTGGCGCTCGCAGCGGGCTGGTGGCTCGGCCCGCTGCCCTACCCGGGAGGCGAGCAGCTCGTCGCCGACGCCTGGCGCGTGGATGATCACGACCGCGTCGCCGAACGGGCCCTCGAGCTCGTGCCGCACGACGGCGTCGTCAGCGCGTCGAACGTCCTCGGCGCTCACCTCTCGGAGCGGAAGCGGATCCTGAGCTTTCCGTACCGCCAGGACGCGGACTGGGTCGTCGTCGACGAGAAGCGCCCGAGTTACGGGGACCGGGCCGTCGCGCCGGTCGAGGCCGGCGCGGCCGTCGCCTGGCTCCGGCGCGACCCGGACTGGCGGCTCGTGTTCGACGAGGACGGCATCCTCGTCTTCCGCCGGCGCGGCTAGACCGGAATCGTTTGCGGCAGCAGGTACGCCCCCAGCGCGAGCGTCAGCAGCTGAGCCGTCCGGTCGTCCTCGGCGGCCGCGAGTGGAACAGCCCAGACGAGGTACCAGACGACAAGCCACGGCGCGGCGAACATCAGAACGCAGGCCGCGAGCCCCAGACGTGCTCGCCCGCGGACGGCTTCGCGGATGAGATAGGCGAAGGCGGCCGCGAGCCCGGCGGCGAAGAGGGCGGCCGCCAGGCCGCGCGGGACCCCCAGCTCCTGGAGGCGGTGCGGAAAGGCGTAGCTGGTCTCCTGGTTCGCGTTCTTCGCAAGCGGGCCGAACGCCTCGAGCCACCCGAAGCCGTAGCGGGCCGTCGCCACGGCGAGGAGCGCCGCGGCCGCGAGGACGAAGCCGCGATGGTCGAATCGCGCGCCGGCACGGCGAGCGGCGAGGGCACGGAGCGGGAGGAAGACGAGCGGCACCCACTTCACGAGCACGGCCGCCGCCCAGGCAGCGCCGGCCCAGATCTGGCGCCCCGACGCGGCGAGAGCGAGCGCGCCGACGACGAGCGCTGCCATCCAGGCGTCGTTGTGGCCGCCGCCCGCGAAGTGGACGGCGAGCAGCGGATTCCAGCCCGCGAAAGCGCACGCGAAGACCGGGCGGGGCGAGAGGAGGACGGCGAGCCCCACGGCAACCAGGATCGCCGCCGCCGCCAGCGTCTTGTAGATCCAGGCTGCCGCGTCCTCCGACTCGCCCGCGGCGAGCGCCACCGGCTCCGAGGCCAGCGTGAACGCCGGCCCGTAGACGGACGTCGTGTCGCGCCAGTCCTCGCCGACGTAGGGAAACGAGGGATCCTGCGGGAATTCGCTCGGCGGGTCCCGGTACGGGTTCGCGTCGTGCACGGCGGCGATGCGGCCGTAGCTCCAGTAGGTCCATGCATCGGTGGAGAGCAGGAGCGGAGCGGCGAGCGGGACGAGCTGGATCGCGACGGCGAGCGTGGCGACGAGCCTGAGGCGGCCCCCGAGCCGTGCCAGCGCGACCAGCGCGCCCGCGTACAGGGCGAAGGCCGCGACGAGCGCGGCGAGGAACGCCCAGGCGTAGGCCGCATCGCCTTCCGGATGGCCCCCGTTCAACGGGACGAGCGGCGAGTCCGCGGGCCACGCGAGGCCGGTGCAGGCGACGACGAGCGCGAGCACGCCGAGACCCGCCGCCGGCGCGGCGACTCTCAGAACGGCGGTGGTGGAGGCGGCGGCTCCGCCGGCGGCGGAGGCGGCAGCGGCTCGGGCGGAGGCGGCAGCGGCGCCGGCTGTGGTGTGGGCGCCGGCGGCGGCGGCGGCGGAGGGGGAGGCGACTGTGGGGTCGGAGCGGGCGGAGGGGTCGGCTGCGGGGTCGGAGCCGGCGGAGGCGGCGTCGGGCTCGAGGGCGGCGTGTAGTACGACGACCCGCCCGAGTCGTAGTCGCCGTAGCTCGACGAGGTCGCGTACTGACCCTGGTCGAAATCCGTCCACACCGGCCAATGCTTCGGGAGCGCGAACTCCCGGGCGGGCTCGTTCTGGAGCGCCGGCTGCATGAAGAGCCGCCAGATCTGCGCCGGGAACGTCCCGCCGGCCACCGAGATCCCGTGCACGCTCTCCATCGGGATCTCGCCCTGGGGGTAGCCGACCCAGACCGTCGTCGAGAGATCGGGCGTGAAGCCGCAGAACCACGCGTCCGAGTGTCGCTCCGTCGTCCCCGTCTTGCCGGCGGCCGGGCGGGGGATGTTCGCCGCCGTGCCCGTGCCCTCGTTGATGTTGTCGCGCAGGATCTTCGTGACCTCATAGGCCACGCCGTCCGAGATCACACGGCGGCGCTCGGGAACGCCCCAGCCCGCCGTCTCGTCCACCTTGCCGTCGGGAAGGACGACCTTGGTGATCGCTGTCGGCCGCGAGTACATGCCGCCGGCTGCGATCGTCGCGTACGCCGACGCCATGTCGAGCGGGGAGACGCCCATCGCGCCCAGCCCGAGCGAGGGGACGTACGCGCCCTCGCGGGTCTTGAGTGACGCCTTGACGCCGAGCTTGTGGGCCATGTCGGCGACTTTCTCCGGCCCGACGTCGAGCGTGAGCTGCGCGAACACGGTGTTGTCCGACCGCAACGTCGCCGAATGCACCGAGGTGGAGCCGTAGTAGTCGTTGCCGTAGGTCTCGACGCACCACCAGTTCGTCTCGCAGCTGCCGACCGGATCGGGACGGTAGAAGAACGGCGCCGAGGTGTAGTAGGTCGAGTCCGGGTTGGCTCCCTGCTCGATCGCTTCAGCGAGCACGAAGGTCTTGAAGGTCGAGCCCGCCTGCCGTCGCGATTGGGCCGCGAGGTTGAACTGGAGCGCCTTCTTGCCCGGGATGACGGCGTCCATGGCGCGAATCGCCCCCGTGCTCGGGTCGATCGAGACGATCGCCGAGGCGGGGTCGCTCTTGTAGTAGAGCGTGTCGGTGATCGCCTTGCGAGCGAGCTTCTGGAAGCGGCGGTCGATCGTCGTGTACACGCGCAGCCCGCCGGAGCGAACGGTGTTCGCGCCGTACTCGCGCAGCAACTCCTCTCGGACGTAGCTGAAGAAGTACGGCTCGTGGATCCGCTTGTACAGCTGACCTTTCTTGAGTCCTAGATCGGCCTGGATCGCCGACCGGTACTGCGCGCGTGTGATGTCGCCGTTCGCGACCATCGCCAGGAGCACGGTGTTGCGCCGGGCGAGCGCCCGCTCGGGCTTGTTGAACGGGTCGAAGACCGACGGCGCCTGCGGGAGGCCCGCGAGCAGCGCGGCCTGCGGGAGCGTGAGGTTGCGGGCCCGGCGCGAGAAGTAGGTCTGCGCGGCGGCCTCGACGCCGTACGCGTGATTGCCGAAGTAGACCTGGTTCAAGTACTCCTCGAGGATCTTGTTCTTCGACCAGCGGCTGTTCAGCTTGATCGCCAGGCAGGCCTCGGTGACCTTCCGCTCGAGCGTGACCTCCTTGCCGATGTAGAGGTTCCGGACGAGCTGCTGGGTGATCGTGGAGCCGCCCTGCACGACCTTCCCCGCGCGGACGTCGGCCCAGGCGGCGCGCAGGATGCCGGCGACGTCGATTCCGCCGTGCTCGTAGAAGCGCCGATCCTCGATCGAGAGGATCGCCTCACGCATGTACGGGCTCACCGTCTTGAGCGGGACGGGTGTCCGGTTCTTCTCGGCGGGGATCGTCCCGAGGAACGAGTCGTCGGCGGCGTAGACGAACGTGTTCTGCCCGATCGCGACCGGGCGGAGGTTGTCGAGGTCGCAGCGCTTGTTGATCTCGGATGCGCCGCCGAGGCTTGCGACTCCGCCCGCGAGGCCCATCAGCACGACGAGCGCCACGAACAGCATGACCAGCTTGCGACCGCGATGCGTGCGCGTCTTGCGGCGGTCGCGACGCCTACGGAGGAGGCGCAGCTCGAGCGGATCCGCTTGCGCGCGGCGGCGACGCCGCGGGCGGTCTCGCGGGCTCATCCGAGGACTCCAGCCGCGCGGAGGCGCGCGTGGGCGTGGAGCCGGAGCTCGCTCTCGAGCCGCTCCACGGCCGCGGGGTCGTCGGCCGAGGCGCGGACTGTCACCACGGCGTTATCGGGGCCGAGATCGCTGATCAGGACGGCGCCGCGCGGCGCCTCCTCCACGAGCGGGCGAAGTGCGTCGACCGCGGCTGACAGATCCTTGTCTAGAGGCACGTTGAGCGTCACCTGGGCCAGCTTCTCGCGGCTGACGATGGAAGCGTTCTTGATGGTATCCGAGGCCAGCTTCTCGTTCGGGATCACGAGCCGGACGTCGTCCTGCGTCCGGATGAAGGTGTAGGTGAGCCGGATCTCCTCGACGACGCCCTCGTCCTCGTCGACCTGGACGATGTCGCCGATCCGGAGCGGCTGCGTGAAGGCGATCAGCAGACCGGCGATGAAGTTCCCGAGGGTGCGCTGCGCCGCGAAGCCGACGACGAGGCCGATCACGGCGCCCGAGGCGAGGATCGCGCCGGCGACCGTCCGCACCTGCGGGATCACGAGCAGCGCCGACAGGATCCCGAGCGTGATGATCGTCGCCGTGACACTGCGGCGTAGGACCGCGTAGCGGGTCACGGCCTCCGGCGCCAGCTGCCGCCGTGCCATCCGGCGGTCGATCACCCGCGCCGCGAGCAGCGTCACCGCGATGACGACCGCGGCCGTGACGATCCGCTCCCACTCCATGCGCTCCAGTTCGACGGAGGCGGTGTCGCTCCTAGAGCTCGTCGACGGAACGGCGGCCTGCGAACCCGTCCTCGAGGCCGTGCCAGAACGCGATCTCGTCCTCGCCGAGCTTCCAGCAGAGGAGCACTTCCTCCCCCTCGCGGAGGGCCGGAAAGTCGACGAGGCCCTCGTCGGCGTCCTTGACCTGCGCGCCGAGCCCGTGGATCCGGTTCACGCACTGCGCCACTCCCTTGGCCTCCGCTGCGATCTCGGCCTCCACGCGTGCGAGCTCACCCGGGTCGAGGTCGCCGCCGTTCCCGGCGATCGTGCTCGTCAGGTCCGCTCGGCGGCTGAGCAACGTCGCGACCTCCCGGCGGTGGGCGACCATCCGCTCCGCGAGCGGGCGGACCTCCGCGAGCGCTTCGTTCGCCTTCTCGAGCGTGAAGTGCTGCGGCGGCGGCACGCGGAGGAAGGTATACGGAGCTTCCAACGTGATGGGGCCCGACGGCACAGCGCCTCATTGCGTTGCGAGCTCCTTCTAGGATCGGGCGCGGTGCGGCGCCCGGCCGTGGAGATCTTCCTGTGGACCCGCGCGGCGATCTGGGCTGGCGCGCTCTTCGCGCTGCTCGTCTTCGAGCCGAACCGTCATCCGCGAGCCGACACCTGGGACGACCCGGCGTTCACACGCGACCTCGGCATCGGCACGGACGTCTGGGCCCGCTGGGACAGCGTCTGGTTCCTGAAGATCGCCGAGGACGGCTACGGGTCGATCGAGCGCGCCGCCGCGGCGTTCTACCCGGGCTATCCCGCGCTGGTCGCCGTGCTCGGACGGCTCCTCGGCGGCCACTACGTCACGGCCGGAATCCTGATCTCGCTCGCCGCGACGCTCGGCGCATTCGTCCTGCTGTACGACCTCGCCCGCGAGCGGCTCGGCGACGACGGCGCCCGGCGTGCCGTGCTCTACCTGGCTCTCTTTCCGATGGCCTTCTTCCTCCAGGCCGTCTACAGCGAGGCGCTCTTCCTCGTGCTCAGCGTGGCCGCGTTCGTCGCCGCCGAACGCAGCCGCTTCCTCGGCGCAGGGGTGCTCGCCGGCCTCGCGATCCTGACGCGGCCGGCGGGGTTCGCGCTCCTGCCGGCACTGGCGCTGCTGGCCTGGCGTTCCCGCTGGCGCGGCAGCGCGCTGGGTTCCATCGCCGTCGCGCCGGCCCTCTTTCTGCTGTACCCGCTGTACCTCTGGCACGAGGTGGACGACCCGCTGGCGTTCTCGGACGCGCAGGAGATCTGGACGCGTCACCTCTCGTGGGCCGGCCCTTTCGGCGGGATCTGGGACGGGCTGCGGGCGGGCTGGGCCGGCGTCCGCCAGCTCGCCTCGGGATCGGACTCGCACGTCTACTGGAGCGCCGTTCAGAACAGCGACCCCGACCGGGTCGCCGCGCTCAACCTCGAGGCGCTCGGCTTCCTCGTCGTATTCGTCTACCTCACCGTGGTCGCCTGGCAGCGCTTCGGCGCGCCCTACGGCGTGTTCTGCGCGGCGAGCCTCGCGATCCCGCTGAGCGTGCCGAGCGAGCGCTGGCCGTTGCTGTCGCTGCCGCGGTTCGGCCTGGTCGTCTTCCCCTTCTTTCTCGCGCTCGCCTGGCTCGGACGGAGCGAAAGGCTGCACACTGCGATCCTCGCCGTCAGCGCGTTGCTCCTCGGCGTCTCGGTGGCACAGTGGGCGTTATGGCAGTGGGTCGCGTAGAGGAGCGCCCCAACCCGGGGAAGCTGACCTGGTGGTGGATCCTGGTCGGAACTCTGGCCGTCCTCGCCTACGCGGGCAGGGCCACGGGCGGCAAGCCTCCCGAGGACGTTCTCTACCACTGGGACACGGCAGTCTTCGCCGCGATCGTCTACGCCTTCGTGCTCGGCCTGCTGCTGCTGATCGCGCGGGGGGAGAGCGCGGGGGAACTGTTCGCGCTGCGGCATCCGCGCTCCTGGCCGCGGGCGCTCGGCTGGGCCCTCGTCGTGTTCGTCCTCATCCTCGCCATCGGGGCTGCCCTCGATCCGTTCCTGAACGCGGGCGAGGAGCAGGGCCTGACGCCGAACGCCTGGGACGCCGACCGCGCAGGCCCCTTCCTCGCGAACGCCGTCGTGATCGCCGGCCTCGCGCCGATCGTGGAGGAACTGACGTACCGCGGCCTGGGGTTCAGCCTGCTGCGGCCGTACGGGATGGCGTCGGCGATCGTCGGCGTCGGGCTGGCGTTCGGGCTCGCCCACGGCCTGATCGAGGCGCTGCCGATCCTGGCGCTGTTCGGGATTGGCCTCGCCTGGCTACGCGAGCGAACCGACAGCGTCTACCCGCCGATCCTCCTGCACGCCGCCTTCAACGGCTTCGCGCTGGTCGTTTCGGTCGCGTACTAGCGTGTCTCGCCGTCGTCTTCTTCGACGGCGAACTGGTCGGGCGAGACGTCGTCGAGGAACTTGCGGAACTCGTCGACGATCTCCTCCTCGTTGACCTCCTCGCCCTCGAACTCGATCGCGGACTCCTCGATCACGCGCTCGTTCGCGTAGATCGGCGCCTCGGCGCGGACGGCCAGCGCGATCGCGTCCGACGGCCGCGAGTCGATCTCCATCTCGGAGCCGTTCTGCGCGACGGTGATGCTGGCGTAGAAGGTGTTCTCCTTCAGCTCGGTGACGGTGATCCGCGTCACCTGAGCGTCGAGTTGCTCGAGCATCGCGGTGACGAGGTCGTGCGTCATCGGCCGCGGGGTGGACGCACCCTGGAGCTTCATCAGGATCGCTGCGGCCTCGGGGTGCCCGATCCAGATGGGGAGGAACTTGTTCCCGTCGGCAGTCTTGAGCAGCACGATCGGCTGCTTGCCGACCAGGTCGAAGCTAACCCCGTAGATGACCATCTCGATCATCGCGTCAGTTTCAGCTTAGCTCAGGGCCTCAACGGTCAAACGTGCAGGCGCCCCGGCTCCTAGGCAAAGATCGGGCCGACCTGCGGGTAGTGCTCGATCAAGGCTGCGCGGAGCTGCGCCAGCCTCACTGGCTCTCCGCCGGCCGGCTGCGCGGCGTAGCTCGTGTCGAGAAGCATTCGCTTCGCCCAGGCGCGTAGCGGCTCCAGCCCTTCCTGCTTGTCGGTGGCGATCAGGGTCCTGAGCCAGTCTTCGCGCCCGTAGGCCAGGTCTCCGTCGACCATGACCAGGTCGACCCAGCCGGGATCGGCCTCGACGACGTTCTCCCACGGATCCTCGCGGCGCCGCTCGAGCACGAGCACGTCGGCGGGCCGCCCGGCCGCGAGACTGCCGAGCTTGTCGCCCAGACCGGCGATCGCCGCCGCGTCCCGCGTGACCATGTCGACGAGCTTCTTCGCCTTGGGCTGGGCGCCCTGGTCGACCAGCTCGCGCCGCGCGACCTTCAGCTCGGCGAGCAGGCTGGTCGACCCGCTCGGCAGCCAGTCCGCGCCGAGCCCGACCGGAAGCGCGAGGTCGAGCGCGTCGGCCGCACGCGTCGTCTCGGCGTAGAGTCGCAGGTTCGACTGCGGCGACCAGACGAGCTTCGCGCCCGCATCCTTGAGGTCTCCCAGCTGATCCTTCGTCAGCGCGCTTCCGTGGATGACGACCGTCCGGTTGGTGAGCGCGTTGAGCGTGACGAGCTTGCCGAACTCCTCCTTCGACCGCTCGTTGTCCCGGGCGCCTTCGGCGAGGTGGATGTAGAAGGCCTTGACCGTCCCGGCGGTGATCCCCGCGAGGATCGACTCGAGCTCCGGCATCCCGCGGGAGCCTGACGGCAGGTCGATCATCGAGCGGCCGACCTGGCCGCCGAAGATCCACTTGTCGACGTTCCGCACGAGCGCCTCGTCCTGGTAGCCCGTCGCCTGGCCGCCGGTGCCCTGGATCGCGGTGACGCCGCCGACGAGCGCCCGGACCTCCGAGTAGCGCAGCTGGGTCTTCGGCGGCACCGCCTTGAGCAGCCGGTCCTGCGGGCGACGGACGAGCTCCTTGTAGAGGTCGGAGCCGCGCCACGCGTACCGGTTCGGGAACCGCCTCGGCGGCTCCCAGGCCGCGAAGACGTTGAACTCGGGGTGGCCGTGCAGGTCGATCAGGCCGGGGAGGATGACTCCGCCGGTCTCGTGCGTCCGCACGCCGTGGGGCTTCGCCTTCTGCACGGCCTGGATCTGTTTGCCGGCGACGACGACGTAGCCGTCCTCGATCGCCTCCGCCGGCGTCAGCACGCAACCCCGGAACGCAATCGCCTCGGCGGGAGCGGCCCGCGGCCGGAGCTCGCGCGGCGGCGGGGTCGCCTCGGCGACCGGTGCTGTGTAGGCAGCTTCGAACGGCCCGCTTTCGATGTCGTGCGATTCGGTCACGGCAGCCGCCGCGAGTCTACGATCCTCCGCCACGGGGGGCTTGTGGCAGACGCGAGAGGAAACATCTGGGAGCACGATCCCGGGCCACCGGCGGGGAGCGGCTGGGCGGAGCTCTTCGCCGAGACCCCCAACTACCGCGGCCTGGGCCGAGCCGTCCTCGGGAAGGAGGCCTTCCGCTGGCACCAGGGCCCGATGTTCTTCCGCGGTCGCCTGGACGGCTCCGCGAAGGTCGTGGTCGTCGGGCAGGAGGGCGCTCAGGACGAGTCGCTGTCGCACCGCTCGTTCACGGGCGGGACGGGAGCGCGCATGCAGCACTTCCTGCGGCACGTCGGGCTCGACCGCTCCTACCTGTTCCTGAACTCCTTCGTCTACCCGATCTACGGCCAGTACACGGACGCGCTCCGGCCGCTCGCGCAGGACCCGCGCTCACCCATCGCGAGCCACCGGAAGTGCATCTTCGACAAGGCGATCGTCGACGGGGACGTCCGGCTCGTCGTCGCCGTCGGCCGGGCGGCGAAGGAGTCGGTCGCGAGCTGGGTGAGGGCGCACGGCGGGAACGCGAGCCCGGACAAGCTCGACGCGGCCTCACTCGGCTCGCTGCCGAACCGGCTGCGGCTGATCGGCGTGCTCCACCCGGGCGGCGCCACCGGCGGCGCGACGACCGAGATCAAGGCCGACTTCCGCCGCGCCGTGAACCGGATCAAGGACTGGGTCGACGCCGACCCGGGCTGGCTGCCGGCCGACTCCGGAGTGGCCCGGAACCTCGGCGACCCGTACCAGTACTCGTCGGCGCCGATTCCGTTCCGGGACTTCCCGTTCGGCGTCTGTCCGCGCCTTGGTCGCGGCGGCACGTCGAGCAACCGCTCCGACGCGCAGCGCGGGATCCGGCTCTTTTCCGCGGACGGGAAGTACAACGCGAGCGGCGCACGCCTACGCGACCCGTCGACGGCGGCGGGCAGCCAGGAGGGGTACGACGATGCGGCCGGCGAGCTGCCGTACGAGCCGCCGCGCGCCGACCCGAAGGCGTTCGACCCGGGTCCGCCCGCCCAGCTGGCGCGGCTGCTGATCGGCGGCGACCCGGCGTTCCCGTGGCCTGATTTCCCGCCGCTCGGCGTGACCTCCCATCCCTCGTTCGGCGCCGGGCCGATGTACCGGGGACGCTTCCGGCAGCTGAGCCTGATCGTGCTCGCCGACCAGACGTCGCCCGACGACGTCTTCACGGCGCGGAGCCTTTCGGGCGATGCCGGCCAACGGTTCCAGGGCTTCTTACGCGCGGCGGGCCTCACGCGCCGCTACCTGATCGTGCGAACGCTTCCGGTGGACACGCTCGACCTGAGCGCCCAGAAGCGCGACGCGCTGGTCGACAACCCGCTCGTCCGCGCCTTCCACCGCGAGCTGCTGGCGCGCGTCCTCGCCCAGAACAACGGCGTCACCGCGCTCCTCGCGATGGGGCGGGGCGCCCGTCGTCTCGCGCCTCACGTCGCACCGTCCGGGATGACCGTCATCGAACTGGCGGCACCCGGCGAGTCCGGCGTGAACACCTCCTGGCAAGCCGCGCTGACGAAGCTCGCAGGCCGGACGTACGCGAAGGACGTCAACAACCCGACCTTCGACGTTCCTTCCGGACGAAGCCAGCTCCCTCGCCACGACCTCCCCTACGGGACGCTGCTCTGGGTCGGAACCTCCGGCGATCGCGCAGTCCGTCCGATCGACCTCGCACTCGACCGCCCGTCGCCCGACTACCTGAAGCTGTTCGCCCCCTCGTGGGTTGCGGGCCTCGGGCCGGCTCCGCTCAGCGCCGCGGAACAAACGGCTGCGAGTCAGCTCACGTAAATGGGCGATCGCCCGGCACGAGAGATGTGGGAGCAGGCGGCCGCGGTCTCCTAGGCCTCGTATCGATCGAGGACGCGCTCGGCGCGGTCGAGTTGGCGCAGCACGTCGTCGGTGCGGTGGTGGATCTGCCAGGACGTGCACCGCAGCGCGTGGTGGGCGACGTACGCCCGAAGCACGCGCGGCTCGATGCCGGTGGCCTCGACGACGTCCCAGACCGGTTGATCGTGCCCGTCGAGGTCGTACGCGAACCTGACGAGATCGAAGCGGGGATCGCCGGCGCACGCGCCCTCCCAGTCGACGATTCCGGTGAGGGCGCCGTCGCCGCCGGCGAGGATGTTGTCGGTGTGCAGGTCGAGGTGCACGAGCCCGTCGGTCGGGAACCATGCCGGGTCAGCGTCGGCGCCGACGGCCTCCACGCGGTCGAGCACCGCCGCGCTGCGTCGACCCCAGGTGCGCAGCGGCTCGTGCATCGCCCACCCGTCCACGCCGACGGTGAGCGTGTGCACGACGGACGCACCCCAGGGGCGCAGGTCGGGCGGCAACAATGGACAGGCGACACCGGCCATGGCGGCGACGCACTCGAGCACCTGCTCCACCATCGCCGGTGACGGGTTGCGCACCGAGGCGCCCGGCAGGACCTGCTGCGCCGACAGCGTCCAGCCGTCGACGGCGAGTACGTGCGGGTACTCCGGTACCGGAACGCCGCGTGATCGGAGCTCGTCGAGGGCGGGGAGCAGGACCGCATAGCGCTCGACGACAGTCTCGTCCGGGAACAACTTGAGCACCACCGGCGCGCCGTCCGGCGCCGTCGCGAACCACGCACCCTCGTCCGACACTCCCGCCGCAGAGCGGGCGCCGAGGTCGAAGCCCAGCCCGCGGAGCCGTGCGCGGTTCACGTCGCCGGTGGCTGCTCGAACACCACCGTCACATCTTCGCCCAGCCCGTCGGCGTGCGCGCTTCGAGTCGAGCCGTGCGGGCAATGTCCTGGTCGTAAACGACAAACTCGCACGCAACCAGCGGTTTTTGAGGTGGGCGATCCTGGATTCGAACCAGGGACCTCCGCCTTATCAGAGCGGCGCTCTAACCAACTGAGCTAATCGCCCGAGGGAGCGGCCAGTGTAGCCGAGCCCTCCGCTAATGAACGCGGTCCGTGCGGTGGAGGTACTCCTCGACCGCAGCGAGGAACGGCGCGTCGGTCGCGAGCTCCACGACGGCGCCTTTCGTCCCGGCGTCGAGCTCGTCGTCGGCGGCCAGCTCGGTGAGGAACGGCTCGAGCCGGCCTTCGCGCGAGAGCACCGCCATGCGCAGGAACAACTGCCTCGCGGAGTCGTTCTCCGCGATCTCCTGCAGCGATTCGAAGTCTTCGAGCAACGCCTCATGCATGGACCCCTAACGGCCGCGGCGAACCGGTGGTTACGGTCGCGTCTCGAGCGCCTCTACGAGCTGCGCGAGACCGTGCTCGTCGGCGAAGTGGATCTCGAGCCGGCTCGACCCCACCCGCGCGGTCAGGCCGGTCAGCGCTTCGGCCGCGGCCTTCGCGCGCTCGGCGAGGGCGGGATCGGGCGGCGTCTGCCGAGGCCGCCGAGGCCTGGTTCGCGCGCCCGCCCAGCGGGCCGCCCGCTCCGCCGCTCGCACGGACAGTCCGCGGCGCACGATCAGCCGCGCGACCCGGCGACGGTCCTCGTGGCCCTGGACGGCGAGCACCGCGCGCGCATGTCCTTCCGACAGCTCACCGCGCTCGAGCATCCCGAGCACGTCGTCGGGGAGCTCGAGCAGCCGCACGCGGTTCGAGACCGAGGGCTTCGAGCGGCCCACCCGCTCGCCGATCTCGCCGAGCGTGAGGCCGAACTCGTCCAGCAGTAGCGCGTACGCGCGGGCCTCCTCGACGGGAGACAGCTGCTCGCGTGCGACGTTCTCGACGAGGCCGAGCAGGAGCGCGTCCCGCTCGTCTGCCTCGCGGACGAGCGCCGGGACCGTCGGCACGCCGGCCTCGCGCGCTGCACGCCACCGGCGCTCGCCGGCGATCAGCTCGTAGCCGCCTGCGGGTCGCGGCCGCACCAGGACGGGCTGCACGACGCCCTGCGCACGGATCGAGTCCGCCAACCCGCTCGTCGCCTCGCCGTCGAAGCGACGCCGCGGCTGGCGCGGATTCGGGTGGATCATCTGGACGGGCAGGTGTGCGAGCCCGGGCCCGTCACCGCCGAGCAGGACCTCGAGGCCGCGACCGAGCCCGCGGCGAGGGACTTCAGCTGCGCTCGACAAGCTCCATCGCCACCTTCCAGTACGCCTCGGCGCCGGCAGAGCGGCGGTCGTAGGCGATCACGGGCAGGCCATGACTCGGGGCCTCCGCGACGCGTACCGACCTCGGCACACGCGTGCGGAAAACGAGCTCGCCGAGGTGCCGCTCGAGCTCGGCGGCCACATCCGCGGAGAGCTTCGTGCGGCCGTCGACCATCGTGAGCAGCACGCCGCCGACCGAAAGGCGCGGGTTCAGCCGTCCTTTGACCGCGTTCACCGACGAGAGCAGCTGCGAGAGGCCCTCGAGGGCGTAGTACTCCGCCTGGACGGGCACGAGCACGCGGTCGGCCGCTGCGAGCGCGTTCACCGTCAACGGCCCGAGCGCAGGCGGGCAGTCGACGAAGACGAACGCGTACCGGTCGGTCGCGTCCTTCAGCGCCTCGGCGAGGTAGTGCTCGGCGTTGTCGCGGCGCGCGAGGTCGGCGGCGGTCCCCGCGAGGTCGGCCTTCGCAGGAACGAGGTCGAGCTTCGGAAACCGCGTCGCGCGCGTGAGCGTGACGAGCGGCGCGCCGTCCAGCAGGTCGGCGCTCGAGACCCCGTTCGCGCGCTCCCCGAGCCCCGAAGTGGCGTTCGCCTGCGGGTCGAGGTCGACAACGAGCACCCGCTCGCCGGCCTCGGCAAGGCAGGCGGCGAGGTTGACGGCGGTCGTCGTCTTCCCGACCCCCCCTTTCTGGTTCGCGAGCGCGTAGATCGTCCCCGGCATCCTCGGCCCGAGGGTACTCACGCCAACGGACGTTTCCGGGCGACTCCAACCCGCCTCGGGAAGCCCTCGGGAGTGGGTTCGAGCTTCGGAAGCACGAGCAAGCCGTCGTGGTTCTCGACCTCACCGCCGCCGAGCAACGAAGCCACTCGCTGCACCGCGGAGAAGTCGGTCTCCGGGCCCACCCACAGAATCGCCGCGCCTCCGGCCCCGACGAGCGCAAGCGTCCACTCCGCGGCCGCCGGCGGCGGCGCGAGCGCCTTGGCCACGGCAACGCCGTAGGAGCCGGCCGGCTGCTCCTCGGCCCTCCCGCGCACGACGCGGACGTTCGGAAACTCGGCGCCCCACCGCCGCAGGAACTCGCACTTGCGCTCGTTCGCCTCGAGCAACGTCACCTCGCGGGTCGGCAGCGAGGCGGCGAGCGGGATGCCCGGCGTGCCGCCACCGGACCCGACGTCGACGATCGGGCCCTCGAACCGGGCCACGAGCTCGACCCCGCGCAACGCATCGTCGAGCAGTACGCGGCGCGCGTCGGCGAGGTCGCGGATCGCGGTCACGCCTGGTGTTGCGACGACGTCGCCGAGCCAGCGCTCGAGCCGGCTATCCGCCGCCATCCGCGCGCATGACGACGACGAAGCGGTTCGGCTCGGTGCCTTCGCTCGTCGTCTCGACCCCGGGATAGTCCTGGAGCGCGACGTGGACGACCTTGCGCTCGACGGCCGTCATCGGCTCGAGCTCGACGCGGTCGCCGAACTGAACCGCCCGCTCGGCGCTGCGGCGCGCGATCGAGGCGAGCGTCGCCTCGCGCCGCGCACGGTAACCGGAGGCGTCGACGACGACCTGGCGCCGCTCCTCCGGGAGCGCGCGCGAGACGATCGCGTTCGCGAGGTACTGGATCGCGTCGATCGTCTGCCCGTGCTTGCCGATCAGCAGGCCGAGGTTCCCACCCGTGCACGTGGCGACGAGCACGTCGTCCTCCTCGTGCAGATCGATGCGGCACCGAGCGCCGATTCCCTCGACGATCCGCTCGACCACCTCGCGCGCGAGCTCGGGCACGGGGCCTTCCGGGTCGGCCCCGGCCGACCCGGGCCCGGCGCCGTCCTCACGAGCGACAGTGGCCAGCACGCGGGCCGGCTCGTAGCCCACACCGAGCAATCCGCGCTCGCCTTCCGACACGACCTGGAAGCGAACGGCGGCCTTGTCGAGCCCTGGCTGGAGCCGCTCGAGCTCGCGGAGCGCGGCCCACTTGGCCTCACCGACCGTCTCGCCGGTGCCCTCGGCCTGCAACTCCTCGGTCATCTCCTGGCCCGTTTCTTTCGCTTGACCTTCCGCGCCTGCTGCTTCTGCGCCGGCTTCGGCTGCTCCTCGGGCACCTTCGCCGCGGCGTCGGGTCGCGGCGCTTTCGGCGGGGTCCGCGACGAGCGCTTTTCCGGCAGCTTGGGCTTCGGGGCCAACCGACGCGTGATCAGGCCCTGGCCCACCGTCCACAGGTTCGTGGTCACCCAGTAGAGGACGAGGCCGGCCGGGAAGTTGAGGACGACGAAGAGGAACGCGAGCGGCAGGATCAGCAGCAGCGTCCGCTGCGTGCGGTCCATCGTGCTCGACATCAGCAGCGTCGAGGCGGTCTGGCTGATCGCGTAGATCGCGAGCAGCAGGTAGCCCGACCAGTGCGAGTTCGCCGGCGCCGTGATGTCCGGCACGATCCCGAGCCACCCCAGGTCGCTGCCCGGGTAGTTGGGGAAGATCTCCTTCTCGAAGTTCTTGAGGACGAAGTAGAGCGCGAAGAAGATCGGGATCTGCGCCACGATCGGCAGGCACGACGCGGCCGGGTTGATCTTGTTCTCCTTGTAGAACGCCATCAACTCCTGGTTCATGCGGGCGCGGTCGCCCTTGAACTTGGCCTGGATCGCCTTCATCTCCGGCAGGTGCGCCTGCATCCGCTGCATCGAGTGGATCTGGCGGACGGTCAGCGGCACGAGCAGGATCCGCACCATCAGCGTCAGTGCCACGATCGCCCACGCCCACGGCAGGCCGGCCGTGCCGTGCAGCCACTCGAGGACGTGCGTGAGGACGTTCTCGATCGGGGTGAGCGGGTTCACCGGTGGAACAGCCTCTGGTCGGAGACGGAGTCGGCGCCGCCGTGGCTCCACGGGTTGCAGCGCAGGAGCCGCCACCCGGCGAGAACCGAGCCGCGGAAGAATCCATAGGTCCGGAGCGCGTCGAGCGCGTACTGCGAGCAGCTCGGGTGGTACTTGCAGGAGCCGGCGAAGAGTGGGCCGAAGGTCCAGCGCCAGGCATAGACGACTCCCATCGCCGCGTACCTCACGTCGCGCGCCTCAGGACCTCGTCGATTCGCTCGCCGAGCCAGTCGAGCCCGCGCGAGTCGGCAGCCTCGGGGAGGCCGGCGCGGGCGAGGATCACGTAGTCGCGCCCGGGCGGGACGTCGTCGAGTCGCGCACGCCACGCCTCGCGAAGCTGCCGTTTGAGGCGGTTCCTCGTCACGGCCGAGCCGAGCGACTTCGGCACCGCCAGGCCCAGGCGGGGGTCGCCGTCGGCATCCTCGCGCGGGAACCAGTAGAGCACGACGTAGCGGCTCGCGAAGGAGCGGCCGTGGCGGTAGACGGCCTCGAAGTCGCGCGAGCGCGACAGGCGGTGGCGGCGCTCCACGCGGGCCGGAGCCGTCAGGCCGACAGGCGCTTGCGACCGCGTGCGCGGCGACGCTTGAGGATCGCCTGGCCGGCGCGCGTTGCCATCCGCGCTCGGAAGCCGTGTCGGCGCTTTCGCCGACGCACGTTGGGCTGATAGGTGCGCTTCAAAGTCCGAAAGAGAGATGAGTGGAGAGGGTGTCCCGCAGGACGCGAGTGAGTATAGACGAGGTCTTTTCAGGTTCAGTTTCCACAGTTGCGAGCAGACTCCCGAAGGTACTGCGAGCGCGGGTTTGGAGGCGCACGAGCGACCGGGTTTCCCCAGCTGTGGATAACGGTGTGGATGCACCTCTTTTCCCTGCAAATGTCCGGAAACTAGTCCACCGAAGTATCCACAGAAACAGCCGTTGTGAGGCCGGTTTGACGCTGCTATGCTCGCCGCTCTTTTCGTCGAGCAGGAGAGCGGGAACCGCCGAGTGGAGCGCCAGCGTGAGCTGACTGCCGAGGATCTCTGGAACGAGGTCGCCGATCGGCTCAAGGACGCGCTCAACGACACGACCTTCCGCACCTGGTTCGACCAGGTCGAGGGTGGCGACGTCTCCGAGGACGCCGTCGTCCTCACCGTCCCGAACGACTTCACGCGGAACTGGATCGAGGCCCACTTCTTCGGGCTCGTCCAGGCCGCGGTGCGCGAGCTCACCGGTGACGAGCGGCCCGTTCGGCTCGCCGTCAGAACCGAGCGAGACCCCAACGAGGCCGTGGTAGCGGCGGAGACGGGCTCGTCGTCGTCGATCACGCCTCCCGCCCGGACGCCCTCCGGAGGGCTGAACCCGAAGTACACGTTCGACTCGTTCGTGATCGGCTCGTCCAACCGCTTCGCGCACGCAGCCGCGCTCGCCGTAGCCGAGGCGCCCGCCCAGGCGTACAACCCGCTCTTCATCTACGGCGGCACCGGGCTCGGGAAGACGCACCTGCTCCAGGCCGTCGGACAGTACGTCGACGAGCACTCGTCCACGCTCGGGGTCAAGTACGTCACCAGCGAGACCTTCATGAACGACTTCATCAACTCGCTGCGCGACAAGCGGATCGAGGGCTTCAAGCAGCGGTACCGCAACTACGACCTGCTGATGATCGACGACATCCAGTTCCTCGAGGGCAAGGAGCGGATCCAGGAGGAGTTCTTCCACACCTTCAACTCGCTCTACGAGGCCGGCCGGCAGATCGTGATCTCGTCCGACCGCCCGCCGCGGGAGATCTCCACGCTCGAGGAGCGGCTGCGCTCGCGCTTCGAGTGGGGCCTCATCACCGACATCCAGCCGCCCGACCTCGAGACGCGGATCGCGATCCTCCGAAAGCGTGTGAAGACCGACGGCATCCACGTCCCCGACCCCCAGGTCCTGACGTTCATCGCGAGCCGTGTCTCCACGAACATCCGCGAGCTCGAGGGCGCCCTCACGCGCGTCGTCGCGTTCTCGTCGCTCACCGGCCGGTTGATGACCGTCGACCTCGCGCAGGACGTGCTTCGCGACGTCTTCCCGCAGGGCGAGGCCGCGGAGGTCTCGATCGAGCGGATCCAGGAGACGGTGATCGACCGCTTCGGGCTCTCGCTCGACGAGCTCTGCGGCGAGAGGCGCTCGCAGAACATCGTCTACCCGAGGCAGGTCGCGATGTACCTCTCGCGCGAGCTGACCGACTCCTCGCTGCCGAAGATCGGGCGGCACTTCGGCGGCCGCGACCACACCACGGTGATCCACGCGACCACCAAGATCGCGCGCCTCATCCGCGAGGACCGCTCTGTGTACAACCTCGTGCAAGAGTTGACCGCACGGATCAAGCAAGCGCGCTGAACGTGTGGACGGCCGCCTCCATCCCCGGAAGGCCTGTTCGTAACCGGCGCTTTTCCCCCTCCGGCGTCCCCACGCCAAAGCACGGAACCATGCGGCTGCACGCCGTCTTCCCCGTCCTCCACACTCCCTAGTACTACTACGAGAGGATTTAAATGATTGAAGTCGACACAGTTGTTGGGACGGGGATGAAGGCCACCTGCGCACGAGACGAGCTGCTCCGCCACCTCGGCGTCGTCTCCCGTGCCGTGTCGACACGGATGACCGTCCAGATCCTCTCGGGCATCAGGCTCTCCGCTGCCGAAGGCAGGCTGGAGCTCGCAGCCACGGACATGGAGCTCTCGCTGCGCTCGGGGTTCGAGGCCGAGATCGGGGACGAAGGGGTGGTCGTCGTGCCCGGCAAGACCTTCGTCGACATCGTCCGGCTCCTGCCAGACGCCGACGTGGCGCTCGAGCACAAGCCCGAGGAGGGCTCGCTCGTCCTAGCCTGCGGCTCCGCGACCTACCGGCTGCACACCTACAACCCCGAGGACTTTCCGCAGCTGCCCGACGTGTCGAAGGTCCAGCTCGTCCCCGTCGACCGTGCGGCGATGCTCGAGACCGCAGCGCGTGTCGGTCGAGCCGCTTCGCGTGACGAGTCCAGGCCGGTGCTTACCGGCATCCTCGTGCGCTTCGATCCGGGCAAGCTCACGATGGCCGCGACCGACTCGTACCGGATGGCGGTGAAAGAGACGGACGTCGAGGGCGAGACGCCCGACTTCGAGGCGATCGTGCCTGCGAAGGCGCTGGGGGAGCTCACGCGGATCGCGCAGGCCGGCGACGAGCTCTACCTCGGCGTGCACGAGAACAACCAGGTCGTGTTCGGAACCGACGGGATCTGGCTGACCACGAGGCGGATCGACGGGCAGTTTCCGAACCACAAGCAGCTGATTCCGGAGACCTTCGAGTACTCGCTCGCGCTTCCGCGTGAGGAGCTGCTCGAGGTCGTTCGCCGCACCGCGGTCATGGCCCAGCGGAACTCGCCGCTGCGCCTGCGCTTCTCGGACGGGGAGCTCACGATCTCCGCACGGACGCAGGACGTCGGCGAAGCCACCGAGTCGCTGCCCGTCTCGTTCGCCGGCGACGCGCTCGAGATCGGCTTCAACCCCGAGTTCCTGCGCGAGGGGATCGAGTCCGTCGACGAGGACGAGCTGCAGCTGCGGCTGATCAGCCCGCTGCGGCCCGGGCTCATCCAGAGCGCCGAGGGCGACTTTTCGTACCTGATCATGCCGATTCGGCTAGCGGGATAGCGACCGTCTAGCTGGTCGTCGGGACGCTCACGCTCCGCCAGTTCCGCTCCTACGCGAACCTCGAGCTCGGGCTCGAACCGGGCCTCGTGCTTGCGGTCGGGCCCAACGGCGCCGGCAAGACGAACCTGCTCGAGGCGCTCCACGTCGGCACCCAGGGCTTCTCGCCCCGCACCCGCACCGATGCTCAGCTGATCCGCTTCGGAGAGACGGCGGCGCGCGTCGAGCTCCGCGGCGAGCGCGAAGGTGCTCCGGTCGAGCTCCAGGTCACCCTGCGCACGAACGAGCCCAAGCACGCGCTGCTGAACGGCTCGCGCCTCGGCGCTGCTGAGCAGCTGCGCTCGGAGGTGGCGACGCTCGTCTTCACCCCCGACCGCCTCGCCGTGGTCAAAGGCGGGCCCGCCGCACGCCGCGCCTACTTCGACCGCGTCGTCGGCCGGCTCTCGCCGGCGCGGGGCGGCCTCTCGGCGGAGTACGGCGCCGCCGTCGCGCAGCGCAACGCCTCGCTGCGACGCGTTGCCTCGGGGTTCTCGTCGCGGGATGCGCTCGCGCCGTGGACCGAGCGGGTGGCCGACCTCGGGGCCAGGCTCGTGGAGGCGCGCGTCCGGGCGATCGGCGAGCTCTCGCCGCGATTCGCCGAACGCGCCGAGGAGCTTGGTCTATCCTCGGGCCGGCTCGAGTACGCGGGCGGTCCGCCGAGCCGCGAGGCGCTCGAGGCGAGGATCGACCGTGACCTGGAGCGTGGCGTCACGGGCCTCGGGCCGCACCTCGACGACGTCGCGGTCGCGTCGGGAGCCCGCGACCTTCGCGCATTCGGATCCCAGGGCGAGCAGCGCCTGGCCGTGCTGTCCCTCCTCCTGGCCGAGTACGAGCTGCTCGCCGCCTCGGGCCGGACGCCGCTCCTCCTCCTCGACGACGTGCTCTCGGAGCTCGACGAGGCGCGCCGCGGAATCCTCGTGGAGCGGATCCGCAGCAGCGGCCAGACCTTCGTCACCGCGACGAGCGCGGGCGCACTTCCCTCCGCCCCCGACCAACTGATCGAGGTGAGGCCCGGTGCCGCGCGCGTGGCGTGAGCCGGAGCGAATCGGCGGGGCGGTCCGCCGTCAGCTCGCGCGCTTCGGTGCGCCGACGCGAATCGGCGGCGTCGTGGACGGGTGGCCCTCGGCGGTGGGCGGCCTGGTGGCGCGGAACGCGTGGCCCGCGCGCGTGCAGCGGGACGGAACGCTCGTCGTGCATACGAAGGACGCCGTCTGGGCGTTCGAGCTCGGCCACCGGTCTCCGGAGATCCTCGACCGGCTCGGCGGGGACGTGCGGGCGATCAGGTTCGTTCCGGGCCCCATCCCCGAAGCTACGCTGCCGGCGTCGGAGACCTCCGAACCGTCGCCTGTGAGGGCAACGGCGGAGCAGCTCGAGCAGGGGGCAGCGCTCGCATCGGGGATCGCCGACGGCGAGCTCCGCGATCGCGTCGCGAAGGCCGCCGCCGCGGGCCTCGCCAGGGCCGCTGACGGCCGCTCCGTCTGGTAAACTTCACTGCGCCCGGAAATCGCGCGATTGCAGGGCTTTTTTTATGGCTGAAGCCGCCTACACCGCAAAAGACATCTCCGTTCTCGAGGGCCTCGAGCCCGTCCGGCTGCGGCCCGGCATGTACATCGGCTCCACGGGCTCTCGCGGCTTCCATCACCTCGTCTACGAGGTCGTCGACAACTCCGTCGACGAGGCTCTCGCCGGCCGCAATGACCGCATCGAGGTGACGATCCATCCGGACAGCTCGGTGACGGTGCGCGACTGGGGCTCGGGCATCCCGGTCGACGTCATGCCGGAGCAGGGCATGTCCGCGCTGACGGTCGTGCTGACGAAGCTCCACGCGGGCGGAAAGTTCGGCGGCGACGGCTACAAGGTCTCCGGCGGCCTGCACGGAGTCGGCGTCTCGGTCGTGAACGCGCTCTCGGAGTGGCTCGTGGCCGAGGTGCGCCGCGACGGCAAGGTCTACCGCCAGGAGTTCGCGCGCGGCGAGCCGCAGGGCGAGATCGAGGTCGTGGGCAAGGCGGACAAGGGCGACACGGGCACGGAAATCAGCTTTCTCGCCGACGCCGAGATCTTCACCGACGGGATCGACTTCTCCACCGAGACGCTGGTCCAGCGGCTGCGCGAGACGGCGTTCCTGACCGCCGGCCTGCGCATCGTGCTCCTCGACGAGCGCGAGGGCGAGGACCGATTCGAGTTCCACTACGAGGGTGGGATCCGGGACTTCGTCGCGCACGCCAACTCGACGAAGGACACCGTCCACAAGCACATCGTCTACTTCACGGGCGACGCCGAGGACGGGCAGGGCAGCGTCGAGGTCGCCATGCAGTGGAACAACTCCTACGTGGAGTCGGTCTACTCGTTCGCGAACAACATCAATACACACGAGGGCGGCTCCCACCTGTCGGGCTTCCGATCCGCGCTCACCGGGACGCTCAACCGATACGGCAAGAATGCCGGCCTGCTCAAGGACAAGGAGTCCGAGAAGCTCGACGGCGAGGACGTGCGCGAGGGTCTCGCAGCCGTCATCTCCGTGAAGCTGCGCGAGCCGCAGTTCGAGGGCCAAACCAAGACGAAGCTCGGCAACCCGTGGGTCGACGGGCTCGTGCGGAAGGCCGTCAACGACGGGCTGGCGCAGTTCCTCGAGGAGAACCCGACCGATGCCAAGCAGATCATCACGAAGGCGATCGCGGCGCGGAACGCGCGCCAGGCGGCGCGCAAAGCGCGCGAGGCGACACGCAAGAGCGCGCTCGAGAATTCCTCGCTGCCGGGCAAGCTCGCCGACTGTCAGATCAAGGATCCCGAGTCCGCCGAGCTCTACCTCGTCGAGGGCAACTCGGCCGGTGGCTCGGCGGTTGAGGCGCGCGACCGGCTGTTCCAGGCGATCTTGCCGCTACGCGGCAAGGTGATCAACTCGGAGAAGAACCGCCTCAACAAGGTGCTCTCGAACCTGGAGATCCAGGGGATGATCACGGCGATCGGCACCGGCATCGGCGACGAGTTCGACATCTCGAAGCTGCGCTACCACCGCGTGATCGTGATGACCGACGCCGACGTGGACGGCTCGCACATCCGCACGCTGATCCTCACGTTCCTCTACCGCCAGATGCCCGACCTCGTCGAGCGCGGCCACGTCTACATCGCGGTGCCGCCGCTGTACCGGGTCAAGATCGGCAACCAGGAGCAGTACGTCGAGAAGGAGAGCCTCTTCGAGGAGCTGCTCGTCCGCGAGCGCATCAAGGACATGGATGTGCGCGACCGGCTCGGCGAGACCGTCAAGCTGACCGAGACGCGCTGGAATCGCCTGTCGAACCGGCTGCACGAGTTCGAGGGCTGGACGTCGAGGCTCCGCGCGGACTTCGGCAACGCCGCGGCCGACTTCGTGATCGCGCACCGCCTCGTCGAGACCGATGCCGGCGAGATCGGCGACGTCGCGGGAGCGCTGGGCGGGCTCGAGCAGAACGGCTACGACGTCGCAGTCGTCGACGCGGCCGCCGATGCGTTTCGCGTCAAGGTGATCGAGCGCGAGACGAGCGCCGCGAACTTCGTCACGCTGCCCGCCGACCTGCTCGCCTCGCCGCACTACCGGAAGCTCCGCGATGCCTACAACCGTCTGGTCGAGGTCGTCGGGCGGCCTCCGTTCGAGCTCGCCCAGGGAAAGAAGAGCCGCCGCGCGGAGACCTTCGAGCTGCTTCGCCACGAGGCGATCGATCTTGCGAAGGAAGGGATCCAGGTCAGCCGCTTCAAGGGGCTCGGCGAGATGGACGCGATCGACCTGTGGGACACGACGATGGACCCGGCCCGCCGCGTGCTCGTCCGCGTCGGGGTCGAGGACGCCGCCGCCGCCGACCTCATCTTCTCGACGCTCATGGGCGACCAGGTCGAGCCGCGCCGCGAGTTCATCGAGCAGAACGCCAAGGACGTGAGATTCCTCGATGTCTGATGTGGCGCGCGAGCCGCTGAACCCGGGCCGCATCGAGACGCGCGAGCTCGAGCAGGAGATGCGCTCGAGCTTCCTCGACTACGCGATGTCCGTCATCGTCTCGCGCGCGCTGCCCGACGTGCGCGACGGCCTCAAGCCGGTGCACCGGCGCGTGCTCTACGGGATGCACGAGGCCGGGATGCAGCCCAACCGCCCGTACAAGAAGTGCGCGCGCATCGTCGGCGACGTCATGGGCTCGTTCCATCCGCACGGCGACACGGCCATCTACGACACGCTCGTCCGGCTCGCGCAGCCGTTCTCGATGCGGTATCCGCTCGTCGACGGCCAGGGGAACTTCGGGAACATCGACGACTACCCGGCCGCGGCGATGCGCTACACCGAATGTCGGCTGACGAAGCTCGCGACCGAGATGTTGCGCGACATCGACGCCGACACCGTCGACTTCCAGCCCAACTACGACGAATCGCGGCGCGAGCCGACGGTGCTGCCGGCGCGCTTCCCGAACCTGCTCGTGAACGGCTCGGCGGGGATCGCGGTCGGCATGGCCACGAACATCCCGCCGCACCGGCTCTCCGAGACGGTGGACGCGATCATCGCGATGATCGACGACCCCGAGATCGACATCGACCGTCTGATGCGGCACGTCAAGGGGCCGGACTTCCCAACCGGAGGCATCATTCTCGGCCGCGACGGGATCCGCGAGGCGTACCGTTCGGGCCGCGGCCGTGTCGTCGTCCGGGCCCGCGCGCACATCGAGGAGTTGCGCGGCGGCAAGACGGCCATCGTCGTCAGCGAACTGCCCTACGGGGTCAAGAAGGGCGGCGACACCGGCGTGATCAAGAAGATCGCCGACCTCGTCAACGACAAGGTGCTGACGGAGATCTCCGACCTGGCCGACCACTCGGACAAGTCGGGGATGCGGATCCAGATCGACCTCAAGCGTGACGCGATCCCGCAGGTCGCGCTGAACAAGCTCTTCAAGCACACCCCGCTGCAGACGACGTTCGGCTACAACGCGGTCGCGCTCGTCGACGGCGTCCCGCGCACACTCGGGCTGCGCGACATGCTCGGGCACTACCTCGACTTCCAGCGCGAGGTCGTCACCCGCCGGCTCAAGTACGAGCTCCGCCAGGCGGAGAAGCGTGCGCACGTCCTCCAGGGCTACCTGATCGCACTCGACAACCTCGACGAGGTGATCGCGCTGATCCGCGGTGCGGCGGACTCCGACGAGGCCCGCGAGCAGCTGATGTCGCGCTTCGACCTCTCCGAGATCCAGGCGCAGGCGATTCTCGACCTCCGCCTGCGTGCGCTGACCGCGATGGAGCGCAAGCGCGTCGAGGACGAGCACCGCGACCTGCGGGAGCGCATCGCAGAGCTCCGGGCGATCCTGGGCGACCCCGCCCGGATCGACGGGCTCATCCGTGAGGAGCTGCTCGAGATCAAGCAGATCTACGGCCGGAACGACGACCGGCGCACCGAGATCGTCGCCGCCGAAGGCGAGCTCGAGCTCGAG
>DATFQE010000017.1:0-4431 GCA_035264445.1 Gaiellaceae bacterium
TCGCCGTGTTTGGCGCGCTCGGTCTCCTCTCGGGCAACATCGTCAATGCCGTGAGCCGGGTCGCCGCCTACATCCAGTAGGCACTACTCGTTCGGCATGGCTTGAGAGGCGGGTCCTTCTCGGCAACGAAAAGGGCCCGCCCTCTCCCTCACAAAGACCGCGATCGGAAAGAGAACCGCGAGAGCCGGAATGACCAGAAGGTTGAAAATCAAAGAAGAGCGTGGGCAGGCGATGACGGAGTTCGCCCTCGTCCTCCCGATCATCGCTCTGCTGTTGTTCGGCGTAATCCAGTTCGGTATTACGTTCAACAACTACCTGACGCTCACGGACGCTGTTCGGGCCGGCGCGCGCAAGGGCGCTGTCGCCCGGCATCTGACTACCAACCGTGAGGCAGCGGTCGAGCAGGCGGTTACCGACGCGGCGACCGATCTGAATTTGTCCGACCTGGACGTGACGGTCGGGGTCTCACCGGGTTGGGAACAGGGCGCGGACGTGACCGTCAGCGCGACGTACCCGTACTCGATCAAATTGCTCGGAGTCGGGATCAAGAGCGGCCGGCTCACGAGCTCGACCACGGAGCGTGTGGAATGAGCGACCTGCGCAATGAGCGCGGACAGACGATGGTCGTCGCCGTCCTCTTCCTTTCCGTCCTGCTCGGAATTGCGGCGGCCGTGATGGACGTCGGGGCGTGGTACCGCGCCGATAGACAACTTCAGGCCACGGCCGACGCCGCGGCCCTGGCCGGCGCACATGGCTTGCCGGACAACCAGTCACAGGCGGCGGCGCTGGCGTTGCAGTACGCCGGCAAGAACGGCGGCGGCCTCAACGAGGCGGGGATCTCCTTCGAGACGAAGGTGCTCCCCGGCGACACGATCGCCGTGCACGCGACCAAGCCGATGCCCGGGTTCTTCTCCAAGCTCTTCGGCCTCAACTCCGTCACCGTCGGAGCCGCAGCGAAGGCGCGTGCCGGAACGATGACGTCCGCGAAGTGGGCGGGCCCGGTAGCGGTGGACGAGCGGCACGAGAAGCTTCAGTGCAAGCCGACGCCGTGCTTCAACGAGCCGACCGTGCTCGACTTCGACAAGGTCGGTCCCGGCGCATTCCGGCTGATGAACATCGACGGATCGCACGGCGGAATCGGGCCCAGCGACATCGGCGACTGGCTCCGCACCGGCCTCGACGCCTACATGCCACTGGGGTGGTACTACTCCGATCCCGGCATCAAGCCGAACTCGTCCCACATTCAGAACGCGCTCCAGTTCCGCGACGAAGACGAGCTGCTCTTCCCGGTCTACCGGCAAACACGCGCGCAGGGTGCCGGCTTCGAGTACGAGGTCGTCGGTTGGGTCGGGTTCCACGTCACCGACTACGAGATCCAGGGCGTAAAGAACGCGCGGATCTACGGCTGGTTCACCAGCATCATCTGGGAAGGCATTCAGAGCGAAACCGGCGGCGATCCCGATTTCGGTGCCCGCGCCGTCAGCCTAATCGAATAGACGAAACCAAGAGGAGAAAGAAGAGCCGCCATGACATATCGCGTACGCAACATCGGTATTGCGATCGCGCTTGCGATCGTCGCCGCTCTGCTCACGACGTTCTACGTCACGAGCTACAAGAAGGACGTCCAGAGCGGCGAGGAGGCCGTCACCGTCTTCGTGGCCTCCAGGGACATCCCGGTCGGCACGACCGGCGCCGACGTCGTCGACCGCAAGTGGATCCGCTCGGAGCAGATCGACCGGCGCAACGTCGTGCCGGGCGCGATCTCCGACCCGACGCAGATCGAGGAGCTCTCGGCGACCGAGCCGCTGTACGCCGGCGACCAGGTCAGCACGAGCCGCTTCCGGCCGCTCCAGGAGCAGGGCCTGCGCGCGAAGATCAAGGGCAATGTCCGCGCCGTCGAGCTCTCGGGCGACGAGCATCAGCTCCTGATCGGGACACTGAAGGCCGGCGACCGCGTCGACGTCCTCGGCTCGTGGAAGTTCCCGGAGGACAAGCAGATCCACTTCAGCCGCATCGTGCTTCGCGACGTGCTCGTGCTGCGGGCGGCGAGCGAGAGCAAGGTGCAGAGCAAGATCGCGAGCGGCACGAACGAGCCTTTCTCGGTCCAGCTGGCCGTCACCGACCGCCAGTCGCCCACGCTCTGGTGGATCGCCAAGAACGGCGACTGGACGCTGCAGCTGCGCTCGGTGGTCGACGCCGCTGACAGCCCGGAGGCGGTCGAGCACGCAGGCTCGCTGCTCAAGGACGGCCTCACGCCCGCTCAGCTTCGTAGGGAACTCAACGGCAGCAGAAGGAGCAACCGATGACGAGCGAGCACTTCAACAGCGACAACCGGGACCGCACCCGCGTCTTCATCACCGGGTGGTGCGACGGTCTCCCCGAGCTCCACGAGACGCTCTCCAGGCATCCGGAGATCGACCTCGTCGGCCAGAGCGAGTCCGTGGCAGAGGCTTCGGGCGCCCTCGCCGGCGGCCACCTCGGGTGCGTCCTGCACGCCACGCGCAGCTCCGAGCTGCCCGCCGGTGACCTGGCCTCGATCCGCGAGCACACCCAGGCGCCCGTTGTGCTGCTCGCGTCGGGCGAGGCGTCGGCACTGCTCGAGGACGCCCTCGACGCCGACGTGACCGACGTCCTCCTGCTTCCGCAGCTGACGGAGAACATCGTCTTCGCGGTCCGCAAGGCGGCGCACGCCGGCCGGCGCGCGAAGGCCCGCCATGGCCGCGACGGCCGCATCGTCACGGTGTTCTGCCCCAAGGGCGGCACCGGCAAGACGGTGACGGCGACGAACCTCGCCACCGCGCTCGCGAAGTACCACTCCAAGCGCACGCTGCTGCTCGACCTGGACCTCCAGTTCGGCGATGCAGCGATCATGCTCGGGATCGAGCCGGACAAGACGATCCAGGACCTGGTCACCGCACCGGGCGAGCTGGATCCGGAGAAGCTGGCCGGCTACACGACGCGACACGCGTCGGGCCTGGACGTGCTCCCTGCGCCCGTGCGTCCCGAGGACGCCGAGCTCGTCACCGAGCAGAAGCTGACGCGGCTGCTCGAAGTCGCCAAGCAGAGCTACGACGTGATCGTCGTCGACACGTCGCCGTTCTTCCACGGCCCGATGCTGGCCACGCTCGATCGCACCGACGAGCTGCTCCTGCTGTGCGGCCTGGACGTCCCGACGATCAAGAATGTCCGGCTCTCGATCCAGACGCTCGAGCTGCTCTCGTTCCCGCCCGACCGGATCAAGGTCGTGCTGAACCGGGCCAACTCGAACGTCGGGATGAAGCGGACCGAGGTCGAGGCCGCCCTCGAGACGAAGGTGCGTTTCGAGATTCCGAGCGACCGGGCGGTCCCGCTGGCCGTCAACCGCGGCAACCCCGCAGTCCTCGCGGACGCCGGCTGCGATTTCTCGCGCGGCGTTCGTGACATGGCCAAGGGCCTGCTCGTGCCCGCCAACTCCAGGGCCAAGAAGCGCTGGCTCGGGCCGCTGGCGAGGGCGTAGACGATGGGCCTCCACGACCGCATCAAGGGCGGCGTCCCGAACGGGGGCGGCCCCGCCGTGGGCGACAACGGGATGCTCACCGTCACCGAGGCTCCGGCCGAGCGCCCGTCCGTCATGGACCCGTACGCCGAGCTCAAGACGCGCATCCACCACGCGTGCATCACGAAGCTCGGGCCCCAGCTCTTCTCGACCGAGACCACCGACGACCTGTCCGACCAGGTCACCCGGACGGTCACGGAGGAGCTGACGCTCGACAAGACCCCGCTCTCGCGCGAGGAGCGCCGCGAGCTCGTCCGCCAGATCACGGACGACATCCTCGGCTACGGCCCGCTCGAGCCGTTCCTCCGCGACGACTCGGTCACGGAGGTGATGGTCAACGCGTTCGACCGGATCTACATCGAGCGCGAGGGCAAGCTCGAGCGGACGCTGTCGACGTTCGCCGACAATGCGCACCTCCTTCGGATCATCGACAAGATCGTCTCGCAGATCGGCCGCCGAGTCGACGAGGCGTCGCCGATGGTCGACGCTCGCCTTCCCGACGGCAGCCGCGTCAACGCGATCATCCCGCCGCTCGCCCTCAGGGGCCCGACGCTGACGGTCCGCAAGTTCTCGCGCGACCCGTACACGATGGACGACCTGATCCAGTTCGGGTCGCTGTCGGCCAAGTCGGCGCAGTTCCTCGCGCAGTGCGTGCGGGGGAAGCTGAACATGCTCATCTCCGGCGGAACCGGCACAGGTAAGACGACGACGCTCAACGCGCTCTCGGCCTTCGTGCCGGGCGACGAGCGCATCCTCACGATCGAGGACGCGGCCGAGCTGCAGCTGCAGCAGGACCACGTGATCACGCTCGAATCGCGGCCCCCGAACATCGAGGGCCAGGGCGAGGTCCGCATCCGCGAGCTCGTCCGCAACGCACTGCGTATGCGGCCCGACCG
>DATFQE010000018.1:0-2773 GCA_035264445.1 Gaiellaceae bacterium
GTGATGGGCATGGAGCTCAAGGACGAGGACTACATCGAGCACCTGTTCGTCGCCTCCACCCACGACTACCTGCTCTTCTTCACCTCGGTCGGCAAGGTCTACCGCCTCAAGGTGCACGAGCTGCCGCTGGGCTCCCGCCAGTCCAAGGGCCGCGCGATCGTGAACCTGCTCCCGTTCCGCCAGGACGAGAAGGTGACCGCTGTCGTCCAGACCCGCGACTTCAAGGAGGCGGAGTACCTCCTCTTCGCGACGAAGAACGGCGTGGTCAAGAAGACGAAGTTCGGCGAGTACAACACGCCGCTGAAGGCCGACGGGATCATCGCGATCAAGATGCGTGAAGGCGACGAGCTGATCGGCGTCCGCCACGCGTCGGGAGACGACGACATCCTGATCGTCTCGCGCAAGGGCCAGGCGATCCGCTTCCACGAGACTGCGGTGCGGCCGACGGGCCGGGCTACCGAGGGCGTGCGCGGCATGTCGTTGCGCAAGGGCGACGAAGTGATCTCGCTGAACATCGCGCAGCACGATGCCGACCTGCTCGTCGTGACCGAGAACGGTTACGGCAAGCGCACGCGGATGGACGAATACCCGATCAAGGGCCGCGGCGGCCTCGGCGTCAAGACCGTGCAGCTCACCGAGGCGCGCGGGCAGCTCATCGGCGCGCTGGCCGTCCGCCCCGGCTACCAGGTGATGCTGATCTCGGACGGCGGGACGGTAATCCGGATTCCGGTCGAGGACGTCAAGCGGCTCGGCCGCTCGACGCAGGGCGTGATCGTGATGCGACTGCGGGGCGACGAGAAGGTCTCGACGCTGGCGCCGGTCGTCGAGTCGGAAGCTGCGGTGGCGGACGAGGTGAGCGACGAAACGCCCGAATCGCCGCCCACCGCGATCGCGTAGGTTTTTCCGCTCCGTACAGCATTTTCGGTCCGTTTACGAACGGTTCGCCCTTCACAACCGCGTTTGCGCGCGCTATACCTTGGCTGCAGGGTCGGCCCCATCCACCGAAGGGTTTGTATGGCTGTTAGCACGCAAGTTGACCTTCTCGAACCGATAAATCTCAGCGACCATTTGGAAAAGGTCGAGCTCTACCTCGGCCAGGTCTGTCAGATCGCCGGCATCTCGAAGATGCAGCTTGACTACTGGACGAACAAGGCTCAAATCCCGACCAAGGGCAAGAAGCAGCGCATCTACGACATGGATGCAGTCGAGACGGTCATGCTGATCAAGCAGGCCAAGGACAAGGGTCTCAACCTCGGCGCGGCCATCGAGGCAGCCCGCCGCTTCCGCGAGCTCAATCCGCGCGCCCGCACGCCCGAGCTCGCGGTCTAGCGAACGTCCCGCAACGCAGCCGCTGCCCGCTGCGGCTCGACGACGTTGACGTAGAGCTCGGCGCCCAGCTCGAGGCCTGCGAAGACGGTCAGCTTCGGCAGGACCTCGAGGTGCCAGTGCGCGCCGACGTGGAGCCAGGCGTTCCACGGAATCGCGCCCTCGAGCGCGTGCAGCCGTCGTACGGCTTCGCGGAGCAGGCGCAGTGCGGCGGCGAAGTCGTCCGCGACCACGGGGTCGTGGGCGCGCGGTGCGATCAACAGCTCGAACGGGGAACGGCCCACCGGGTGGCAGACCGCGACGACGTCTCCTTCGGATGCGAATTCATGGCCGTCCCGGCGGATGAGCTCGCACACCGCGCAACCCGCGGACGCCGACTCCCTCGCCACCGCGGGAGGCGGCTCCCGCAGCCAGACCAGCTGCGAGTGCGAATGCGCCAGGCTGGCGCCGGCGGCTCGACCCTCGTTGACCATGGCGTGAACGTACGGGAAGCCCTCGCCGGCCGCGGCCTCGAAGCGCCGCCGCCACGCCTCGGCCGTCAGCTCGAGCTCGCGACCTTCGAGCTCCGCGAACGTGCGCACGTGACGCGGTGAGTGGACGACGACCTCCTGGCGCTCGAGCGCGGGGTAGAGATTCGGGACGACGCGCACGGTCCAGGGACTAGTCTCGGGCAGGACGAGCGTCTGCGGCGGAGTCCGGTCCTCGCGACCCGCGCAGAACGGGCAGGTCTCCAGCTCGTCGGGGGTCGGCTCGTCGATCGCCTGCAGGAACGCCCCGGGCCGGCGCGCGCGGCCGGGTGCGATCACGACCGTCCGGCCCGAGAGCGGGTCGCGCAGAACCGGGTTGCTCAGCCCTGTTTCCCGCGGTCGATCAGCGGGCCGATCAGCTCGAGCGGGAGCGGCAGGATCAGCGTCGACGTCCGCTCGGAGCTCATCTCCAGCATCGTCTGCAGGTAGCGAAGCTGGAGCGACATCGGGTTCTGCGCGAGCACCTCGGCCGCGTCTTTCAGCCGCTCGGAGGCCTGGAATTCGCCCTCGGCGGCGATCACCTTCGCGCGGCGTTCGCGCTCGGCCTCGGCCTGTCGTGCCATCGCGCGCTGCATCCCGGAGGGGATCTCGACGTCCTTGACCTCGACGATCGAGACCTTGACCCCCCACGGCGAGGTGGCCTCGTCGATGATCCGCTGCAGGATCTCGTTGATCTTGTCCCGTTCGGACAGGAGCTCGTCGAGCTGGTGCTGTCCGAGCACGCTCCGCAGCGTGGTCTGGGCGATCTGCGAGGTCGCGACCATGAAGTTCTCCACCTGCACGATCGCGCGCTCGGGGTCGATGATCCGGAAGTAGGCGACCGCGTTCACGCGCACCGGCACGTTGTCCTTCGTGATCACCTCCTGCGGCGGGACGTTCAGCGTCACCGTCCGCAGGTCGACCTTGACCATCTTGTCGAT
>DATFQE010000019.1:0-7320 GCA_035264445.1 Gaiellaceae bacterium
TACAAGGCGCAGTACAAGGGGACTGGTGAGGTCAACGGCGTCCCCGGCTACGACTTCCGCCTGACCGCATACGACGGCGCGATCGCCGGCGCCGGGAACACCGGCCAAGACAAGTTCCGCATCAAGATCACGAAGCAGTCGACCGGAGAGCTCGTCTTCGACAACCGGCTTGGAACGCTGGACGACATCGACGCTGCCGACCCGCAGACAATCAGCGGCGGCAGCATCGTCATCCACAAGCCATAAAGCGCGTGAGGCGGCGGGGACTGCGGCCCCCGCCGCCCGCCGGGCCAGACCGGGTTAGCGGCAGTTCCGGCAGACGCCTTCGCTGACGCCGAACTGGTCGCCGGGGACGATCACCGACGCGCAGCGGCGGCACATGCGGCCGGACTCGCGGCCGACGAACGCGCTGAATAGGCGATAAACCATCGGGGGACTCTCCCTTCCCTTCGTCGTTACTTCCTGTCGACCAAGGTATCGGGACACCCCCGGGGCCTCGCAAGCGATCCTGAACGACCTCTTACGACGCTTAACCGACGGTCAACATCATCCGGAAAAACCACGCATTTCGGCGTGCTCGATCACCTCGTCCCGGCTAGGCGGCGTCCGTATGAGCTCCATCGTCAGATCGGCGAACGGCCCGCCGTCGGCACGGATCCGGCGCTCGGCCTTGTCGAGGTCGTACTCCGTACGGCGATGCTCGATGCCGGGCCCGAGCAGCGCCCAATAGGCACCGGGCCGTCCCTCGTACGGCAGGCCCACGCTGCCTGGATTGAGCAGCCGAGTTCCTTCCACGATTCGCTCGTAGCTCACATGCGTATGCGCGGTCACGACCGCGCGCTCACCGACGCCCTCGAGGAAATCACGGACCCGCTCGACCGGAGTCTCCGGCGTGACGAGCTCCTCGTCGCTCCGCGGCGAGCCGTGACAGAAGCGAGTCGGCCCTAGACCGTCGACCTCGACGACGACGGCCTCCTCGAAGCCGCGGATGAACTCGAGCGCGTCGCGGTCGTGCCGCTCGGCCTGGAAACGGGTGCGTTCGGTCGGTTCGGCGGGCCCCTCCAGCAACGTGCGCTCGGCGTTGCCACGGACGAACCGCGCGTCGAGCCCTCGCACGAGGTCGAGCGTTTCCTCGGGGAGCGGCCCCCACGTGAGGTCGCCGCAGAAGACGATCAGGTCCGGCTCTTCGACCTCGACCTCGGCGAGCACGGCCTCGAGCGCGGGTGCGTTGCCGTGGACGTCGGCGAGCGCGGCGACGCGCGCGAACCGCCGCGTCAGCCCGCGCTCCGGATCGCGCGGATCAGCTCCCACTTGCCCATTTTGGACCGCCCGGCGATGTTCTTTTTCTTGGCGATCTCGTAGAGCTGCTCGCGATTGCGGTCTTCGAGCGCATGGCCGGCCTTCCCGCCGCGCGCTGCCCCACGCCTGGCCTGCTCCTGCAACCCACGTCGCGTGCTCTTGGGCAGGTTCGCGATCGTCCGCTTCTTCTTCGCGGCCGCCTGCGCCTTCTTGATGTTCCGCTTCGCGGCCTGAGTTTGCTTCGTCGTCGCCATCGTTCACCTCCTTCCTTGTCCGAGGGGTGGCCGTTTCCGGTCGTCCTGAAACGGGCAGGCGAAAGACATGAGCGCCCGAAACGTGCTCGTCGTCGCGCTCCACCCCGGCTCGGAGCAGCAGATCAAGGACGCGATCGAACAGCGGCACGCCGTCGACGACGTCAACGTCCGGATCGTCGCACCCGCGTCGACGCAGACCCCGCTGCAGTGGCTGATGGGAGACGAGGACCCGGCGCGAGCCGAAGCCGAGGTCGTCGCGGATCACGCGGCCGAGGTGGTCGAGCCCGACGTGACCACGGAGACCGAGGTCGGGGACCGAGACCCGCTCGTAGCGGTCGAGGACGCCCTCGCCGATTTCCCCGCAGACGAGATCGTCGTCGCGGGCCACCCCGACGAGAAAACCGAAGCGCGCTTGCGCCGTTTCGGGCTCCCCGTCGAGCGACTCGACCGCGGCCACGAGTCACCCGGCGACACCGAGGAAGTCGCCCGGGAGATCGCACGGGGTCGCAGCGCGAAAACGCCGCTCGTCGTGATCACCGGCGTCGGAGCGGTCATCCTCGGCGCGGCCGCGCTGCTGAGCCTGCTGCTCTTCCTGGTCCTCTGGCTCGTCTAGCGGCGGTCTAGAGCCGACCGGCTACGCCGAGCTGGTTCTCGGCGTGGCGCATGCGCTGCTCGAGCTGCCAGCGGTCGGCGTCCGACTCGCCCCGCTCGAGCCGCTCGAGCTCGGCCTTCGCGTCGTCGAGCTGGCGGCGGGCGCGCGCCTCGTCGATCTCCTTCGCGTCGACGGCGTCGTCGACGAGCGCGAGGGCTCGATCCTGCTCGACGGTGAAGAACCCCGGTCCCGTGGCGAACTCGCGGACGTCCTCGCGCTCACGGTCGAAGTAGATGCGCGTCGACCCAGCCTTGAGCAGGGCGACCAGCGGCGCGTGCCTCGCGAGCACGCCGATCTCGCCGGCCTCCCCGGGCACGATCACCATCTCGGCCTCGCCCTCGAACGCCGCGCCTTCCGGCGTGACCAGCGAGAGCGTGAAGGTGTGCTTCTCGGTCGAGGCCACTACGCAGGAGCGCCGGCGGCCTCGCGCTCGGCGTCTTCCTCAGCGGCGGCCTCTTCATCTTCTTTGGCCGCCTCGCCGCCCTCGCGCCCGCGGGCGACGGCCTCGTCGATCGTGCCGACCATGTAGAAGGCCTGCTCGGGCAGGTCGTCGTGCTTGCCCTCGATGATCTCGCGGAAACCCGCGATCGTGTCCTCGAGCTTCACGTACTTGCCGGGCGTGCCCGTGAACTGCTCGGCGACGAAGTTCGGCTGCGAGAGGAAGCGCTGGATCTTGCGGGCGCGTGAAACCGTCAGCTTGTCCTCGTCGGAGAGCTCGTCCATGCCGAGGATGGCGATGATGTCCTGGAGGTCCTTGTACCGCTGGAGGATCTCCTGGACCCGCGTCGCAACCTCGTAGTGCTCGTCGGAGACGATCCCGGGCTGGAGCGCCCGGGAGACCGAGTCGAGCGGGTCGACGGCCGGGTAGATCCCCTGCTCCACGATCGCGCGCGAGAGCACGGTCGTGGCGTCGAGGTGGGCGAACGTGTTCGCGGGCGCCGGGTCGGTGAGGTCGTCGGCCGGAACGTAGATCGCCTGCACCGACGTGACCGACCCCGTGCGCGTCGAGGTGATGCGCTCCTGCAGCTGGCCCATCTCGGTCGCGAGCGTCGGCTGGTAGCCGACCGCGCTCGGCATGCGGCCGAGCAGCGCGGAGACCTCGGAGCCCGCCTGCACGAAGCGGAAGATGTTGTCGATGAACAGCAGCGTGTCCTGGCCCTGGTCGCGGAAGTACTCGGCCATGGTGAGCCCGGACAGGCCGACGCGTAGGCGGGCACCCGGCGGCTCGTTCATCTGCCCGTAGACGAGCGCGACCTTGTCGAGCACGCCCGACTCCTCCATCTCGAGCCAGAGGTCGTTGCCCTCGCGCGTTCGCTCGCCCACGCCGGCGAAGACGGAGACGCCGCCGTGCTCTCGGGCGACGTTGTGGATCAGCTCCTGGATGAGCACCGTCTTGCCGACCCCCGCGCCGCCGAAGAGCCCGACCTTGCCGCCCTTCACGTACGGCGCGATCAGGTCGATCACCTTGATCCCCGTCTCGAAGATCTCGATCGTCGGCGAAAGATCCTGGAAGCTCGGCGGCTCACGATGGATCGGCCAGCGCTCCCCGCCGTCCTCGGCCGCGTCCTTCTTGTCGATCGGGTCGCCGAGAACGTTCCAGAGCCTCCCGAGGGTCTGGTCGCCGACCGGCACCGAGATCGGCGCTCCCGTGTCGCTGACCTGGAGCCCGCGCGCGAGTCCGTCCGTCGAGTCCATCGCCACGGCGCGAACGCGGTCGTCGCCCAGATGCTGCTGGACCTCCGCGACCAGCGTGCCTGCCTCACGGCCCTGGCCGGCCGGAATCGCGATCTCGAGCGCGTTGTTGATCGCGGGGAGCGATCCCGTGAAGACGGCGTCGATCACGACGCCCTTGATCTCGACGACGCTACCGGTGCCGCGGGTGCCCGCGTCCTGGCCGTTCTCCGTGCGCTGTCTAGGCATGTGACTCCTGAAGAGAAGGTTCATCCGCACGGCGACGGCGCCTGCGGAAGGCGTCTCGGAGTCTACCGAAGCGGCCCTTCGGGATCTCCAGGAGGTGCAGGTGCTTCTCGGCCGGCGTCACCGCCACCCGGGCGGCGTGGTCGAGGCCTCAGACGTAGGAACTGACGGGGGAAGCCAGCATGCCTCAACGATAGCCTCAACGGCTCCATGCTCCGATTGGGATTCGAGTTGGCACGGCGTGGCTATGGGCGCTACGCCGCGTATCCGGGCGCCACGTGGGCGGGCGTCTTCACGAATACGTTCTTCGGCTTCCTGATCGCGTACACGCTTCTCGCCGTCTTCGAGCAGCGAGACGCGGTCGGCGACTACGACGCCCGCGACGCCGTCACCTACACCTGGCTCGCCCAGGGAATGTTGATGACGATCTACCTCTGGGGCTGGTTCGAAGTCGCGCTTCGCGTGCGAAGCGGCGACGTGGCCACCGACCTGCAGCGGCCGCTCGACTTCCAGGGCTACTGGCTCGCGCAGGACCTGGGCCGGGCCGCGTACCACGCGCTCTTCCGCGGCGTGCCGCCCTTCGTGCTCGGCGCGCTCGTGTTCGACGTGCTCGTGCCCGGGAACCCGCTCGTCTGGCTCGCCTTCCTCGCGAGCGTGACGCTCGCCGTCGTGACGAGCTTCGCCTTCCGCTTCCTCTTCAACCTCGCGGCCTTCTGGCTGCTCGACTACCGCGGCGCAGGCGTCCTCGCAATGGTGGCGTCGACGTTCTTCTCCGGGCAGATCGTGCCGATCGCCTTCTTTCCGCACTGGCTCGCGGTCCTCGCGTGGGCGCTTCCATTCGCGGCGATGGTGCAGGCGCCGATCGAGATCTGGCTCGGCCACGCCGAAGGGCTCGAGCTGCTCGGCCTGCTCGCGCTCCAGGCTTTCTGGGCCGGCGCGCTGCTCCTGCTCGGGCGAGCCGTGCTTGCCGCCGGCATGCGGAAGCTGGTGATCCAGGGTGGTTGAGACCTTCGCCATCTACCGCAGGATCGTGGCCTCCCGCATCCGCTCGCAGCTGCAGTACCGGCTTTCCTTCGCGCTGACCGTGGCGGGCAACGTGCTTCTGACGTCGCTCGACTTCGCCGCGATTCTCGTCCTGTTCGGGCAGGTGGACGCGCTCGGCAAGTGGACTGTCGAGGAGGTCGCGCTCCTCTACGGGATCTCGTGCGTCTCGTTCGCGCTCACCGACATCGCCGTCGGGCAACTCGACCAGCTGCCCCGGATGATCAGGGAGGGCGAGTTCGACCAGATCCTCGTCCGGCCGCTGGGCTCCCTCCTCCAGGTCGTCTCGGCGGACCTCGCGCTCCGGCACCTGGGGCGGCTCCTGCAGGGCCTGATCATCCTCGGAGTCGCCCTCACCCACGTAGACGTCGACTGGACGCCGGGGAGAGCGGCGATGCCGCTGGTCGCGATCGTCGCCGGCGTCGCGATCTTCGCCGGCATCTGGGTCGCCTTCTCGGCGATCGCGTTCTGGCTGATCGACTCGCAGGAGGTCTCCAACGCGTTCACCTACGGCGGCAGCTTCACGGCCCAGTATCCGGTGAACATCTTCGGCCGCTGGCTCCGCCGCCTGGTGATCTTCGTCATCCCGCTCGCCTTCGTCTCGTACTTCCCCGCGCTCTACGTCCTCGACAAGCCCGACCAGCTCGGCCTCCCGAGCGCGCTGCAATTCGCATCGCCGGCTGTGGCGGTCGCCGTCGCCGCCGCGGCGTGGGTCGTCTGGACAACGGCCGTCCGCCGCTATCGAAGCGTCGGCTCGTGATCGAGCTCGACGGCGTCGAGAAGACGTTCTCGGTTCGCCTCAAGCGCGGCCGGCTGCGTCGCGAGCGACGAGAGGTGCGCGCCGTCGACGGAATCAGCTTTCGCGTCGAGCCCGGTGAGCTGGTGGGCTACGTCGGCCCCAACGGCGCCGGCAAGTCGACGACCGTGAAGATGCTGACCGGGATCCTGGTCCCGAGCGGCGGCCGCGTCTCGGTCGCCGGCCTCGATCCCGCCAGGCGCCGGGTCGAGCTCGCGCGCCGGATCGGCGTGGTCTTCGGCCAGCGCGTCCAGCTGTGGTGGGACTTGCCGCTTCGCGACTCGTTCGAGCTCCTGCGCCACATCTACCGGGTGCCGTACGACCGCTGGCGCGCGAACCTCGACCGCTTCTCCGAGGTGCTCGAGCTGGAACCGTTCCTCGAGACCCCCGTGCGCCAGCTCTCGCTCGGCCAGCGGATGCGCGGCGAGCTGACCGCGGCGATGCTGCACGACCCCGAGATCCTCTTCCTCGACGAGCCGACGATCGGGCTCGATGTAGTCGCGAAAGTGCGGGTTCGCGAGTTCCTCGCCGACGTCAACCGCGAGCGATCCGTCACCGTCCTGCTCACCACCCACGACCTGGCCGACATCGAGCGCCTCTGCTCCCGGCTGCTGATCATCGACCACGGGCGCGTGATCTACGACGGCACGATCGAGCGCTTGATCGATCGCTACGGCGAGGAGCGGACACTCGTCGTCGACCTCGAGGAGCCGGCACCGCCGCTCGAGGTCGAGGGCGCGCGGGTCGTCCGTGTCGAGGGCCCGCGGCAGTGGCTCCGTTTCCGCCGCCGCGACATGACGGCAGCCCAGCTCACGTCTGCTGTTGCTTCCCGCGCGCCGCTCGTCGACCTGACCGTCGAGGAACCGGACATCGAGGACGTCGTGAGACGGATCTACGCGGAAGGCGCGGTCTAAACGCTCAAGTTCCCGAGCCCGCCCGGCTGGCGCTCGGGGTGCGGCGCGGTGAGGACCTCCCGGCGGAGATCCCGGAACTCGCGCTTCTCCTGCGCCATCGAGCCGAGCCTGGCGACGCGGCCCGGCGCCGAGGCGCTGGAGTGGAGCATCCCGAAGAGCGCGCCGATGCCGACCACGCTGACGACGGCGGCCGCCGCGGCGCTCGCCTGCATCGTCCGCAGCGCGGCGAAGCGGCGCTGCGGCAGCGTGAGAACGATCAGCGGCCGCTCGAGCGGCGCGGTGCGCAGTCGCTCCGTGACACCCACGAGGTCCTCGGCAAAGGCGCGGCAGCTCGGGCAGCGCTCGATGTGCGAGTCGAGCAGCGTGCTCTCGAAGTCGGAGAGCTCGCCGTCCAGGCGCAGCGACGCGTATTCGCGCGCGCGGTCGCAGCGTCTGGCGGTCGTCCTC
>DATFQE010000020.1:0-9716 GCA_035264445.1 Gaiellaceae bacterium
ATGACGGCCGGCGTCGAGCTGCCCCACCGCGCGATTCGCGAGCAGATCGCGAGCGCGTTCGACCTGCTCGTGCAGATCTCGCGCCTCGTCGACGGGTCGCGCAAGATCACGCACATCACGGAGGTCCTACGGATGGAGTCGGACGTCGTGACGCTGCAGGACATCTTCGTCGCGAAGCCGCCGGACGAGGACTCGCCGGCCCATCTCCGCGGCAAGCTCCTGACGCCGCTGCAGTGCAGCGGCCTGAAGCCGCACTTCCTCGACAAGCTCGCGGCGAACGGCGTCGTCCTGCCGACGAACTTCTTCGAGCACGACGACTCCGACTTCCGCTCGATGGCAGCCCAGAGCTACAGGAAGTTCGCATGAGGCGGCTTTCCCCCACCCTCCTGGCGCTCGCCTTCGCCCTGCTCTTCGCCGGCGTGGCGAGCGCCGGGGTCGAGCTCAAGGGCGTCGACGCGAGTGCCTACCCGACCGTCCGCATGAGCGTCGTCACGGCGGCGCCGACGGCACGGGCGCCGCGCCTGCTCGAAAACGGCCGGCCCGTGAACGGCCTGCTCGCCGAGAACCTCGGGCGCGCCAAGAGCGTCATGCTCACCGTCGACCGGTCACAGTCCATGAAGGGCAAGCCCTTTGCGGACGCGGTCACCGCCGCCTACGCCTTCCTCGGCGCGAAGCAGCGTGAGGACCGGGTCGCGGTCGCGACCTTCGCGACCAAGCCGGTCGTCCTGACCGGGTTCTCCACCTCGGCCACGGACGCCCAGAGCGCCCTGCGCGCGCTCGCCGTCGACCCCGTCGAAGGCACGACCCTCTACGACAGCCTCGTCCAGTCGGCACGGGCGCTGTCCTCGGAGCCGCACGCCGGCCGCGTCATCGTGGCCGTCACCGACGGCAACGAGACCCGCAGCGCCGCCTCGCTCCACGAGGCGATCGCGGCGGCACGCGAGGCCGGAGCGTCCGTCTACGTCGTCGCCATCGAGAGCGACCGCTTCAACCCCGCACCGCTGAAGTCGCTGGCCCGCGAGACGGGCGGCTCGTACCGCGGCGCCGGCTCGAGCCGCGAGCTGTCGGCGATCTACGCCGGCATCGCGCGAGAGCTCCAGCGCACGTGGCGGCTCGAGTACCCGACCGCAGCGCGGCCGGGCGAGGAGCTCCACCTGCAGGCGCTCACCGCCGCGGGCAAGGCGTCGTCGAGCTTCTCCGTCCCCGGGGCCGAGCAGTCCTCAGGCGGCAACACGTTGTTTCCCAAGGCCTTCTACCAGGCGGGGACACCCGTGATGGCGCTGCTCGTGGGGTTGCTCTTCCTCCTCGCCGGGACGTTCGCGACCGCCGCCGCGCGCGGCGAGCGGCTGCGACGGCAGCTCGCCCCGCATCTCGGGACGACGACCGCGCGCAAGAAGCGCAAGGAGGAGCGCGAGCGGCTGGCCATGCTGAGCAGCCTCTTCCGCGCGACCGAGCAGACGTTCTCGCACTGGCAACAGTGGCGGAGCATGCAGCGCATGCTGGAGCGCGCCGACCTGCCGCTCCGAACCGTCGAGTTCGTCTACATGATGGCCGGCGCCGGGATCGTGTTCGGTCTCGTCGCGGCCGTCACGGCTCCGTCGTCGTTCATGGTCGTCCTCGCGATGCTCGGCGGCGCCGCGGTGCCGTTCGGCTTCGTCTGGTTCAAGGGCCAGCAGCGCATCAACGCCTTCGAAAACCAGCTGCCGGACCTGCTCATCACGCTCGCGGCAGCGCTCAAGGCGGGCCACAGCTTCAAGCAGGGGCTCCAGAGCGTGGTCGACGAGGGTCGCCCGCCCGCGAGCAAGGAGCTGAAGCGCGTCCTCACGGAGGCGCGCCTCGGCCGCTCGATGGACGACGCTCTGCAGGAGATGGCGTTGCGCGTCGGGTCGAAGAACTTCGACTTCGTGATCACGGCCGTGACGATCCAGCGTCAGGTCGGCGGTTCGCTCGCCGGGCTGATCGACATGGTCGCGGACACGGTCCGCCAGCGTCAGCAGTTCGCCCGGAAGATCAAGGGCCTGACCGCGATGGGCCGAGCCTCCGCCTACGTCCTCATGGGTCTGCCGTTCTTCATCGGGTTCGTCATCACGATCATGAATCCGCGCTACATGGACCCGCTCTACAACACGTCCACCGGCCACAAGCTGATCATGGCGGGGCTGGCGATGATGTGCTTCGGCGCCGTCGTCCTCCGCAAGATCGTCGCCTTCAAGGGGTAACCGATGCTGTTTCTCGTCCTCGCCCTCGCCTGTCTCGGAACCGCCGCCTACCTGGTCGGAGAGGTCGTCATGCTCCCGGCGCGGGAGCGGTCGAACTCGGTCCGCCGCGCTGCGACCTACGGCCGGTTCCGCGTCCGCACGCCGCTCCAGCGGGAGAGCCTTCGCGAGCGGGCCCTCGTGCCGCTCTCCCATTCGCTCGCGAACCTCGTCCTGCGGCTGAACCCGCGCACGAGCTCGGACTCGGTGGCGATGAAGCTCCACGCCGCCGGCCTCGGCCACAGGATCAGCCCGACGACCTTCCTCGCCGCGAAGGGCATCTTCTCGCTCGCAGGCGCGGCGCTGACGCTCTTGCTGCTCGGCTCCGCGGGCGCCCAGGGCCTGCTGTTCGGCCTGTTCGTCGTGCTCGTCGGCTTCCTCGGGCCGGACTACTTCGTCTCGATGTACGCCCGCCGGCGCAAGGAGCGGATTCGCGCTGCGCTCCCAGACGCTTTGGATCTGCTCGCGGTCAGCGTCGAGGCCGGCCTCGGGCTCGACGGCGCGATCGCCAAGCTCACCGAGCACATGGAGGGCCCACTCGCCGACGAGTTCGGCCTGACGCTGTCCGAGATGCGGATCGGCGAGAGCCGCGGCGAGGCGCTCAAGCGCCTCGGCGAGCGGGTCGACACGCCGGAGATCTCCTCCTTCACGCGCTCAATCATCCAGGCCGACCAGCTCGGAACCTCGCTCGGCCGGATCCTCCGCGTGCAGGCCGCCGACACGCGCCTTCGGCGCCAGGCGACTGCAGAAGAGAAGGCGATGAAGGCGCCGATCAAGATGCTCTTCCCGACAGTGCTGTTCATCTTCCCGGCCATGTTCCTGGTGATCCTCGGGCCGGCGGTCCTCAACATCGACCAGTTGTTCTAAAAGGAGCCGACCATGGCCGAGCAGAAGCCCAAGAAGCAGAACGAGCCCGAGCCCAAGCCTCAGGAGACCGAGACCGAGGGCGGGTTCGGCACGGGCCTGCGGGCGCAGCTGCAGCGCCGGCAGGAGCCTGCCGGCGACGGCGCCTTGATGCCGCCGCAGGAGACGCCGATCGTCCGCGTCGACCTGTACGCGGCGGCTCCGGCCTCCGTCTCGACGAACGGCGGCTCGGCTTCCGAGGGCGCGCACCCCGACCTCGACCACCTTCGCGCCGAGCTCGCGGCGGCGCTCGCCCGCGAGCAGGACCTGCGGCAGGCCCTGTCCGAGCAGGTCGAGGCCTACGAGCGGAAGCTCTCGGAGGACCACCACGCGGCCAAGCACGCCGCGGAGCTCGACGACCACGGTGCGCGTCTCGCTCAGATCGAGGAAGACGTGGCGCAGCGCGAACGGACGCTCGCGGCCGAGCGGAGGGCGCTCGAGGACGAGCGGCGCCGCGTCGCCGAGCTCGAGGGCAGGCTCGCGCAGGAGCAGGCCGACGCGGCCGAGCGAAAGCAGGAGCTCGCCGCCCTCGAGCAGCGGCTCGCCGGGGCCGAGCAGCGCGTCCAGCAGAGCGCGTCCGACCGGGAGCACGATCTCGACCGCCGCGAGCGCGAGCTCCGCGACGCCGAGCGGAAGGCGCAGAAGGCGCTTGCCGACGCGGAGAGCCGGGCGGCCAAGGCAGTCGCCGAGGTCGAGAATCGCGCGGGCGCGCTGGAGAAGCGCGACCACAAGCTGGCGCGCGCCGAGCAGGAGCTCGGTCAGCGCGAGCGGGACTTCCGCGCCCGCGAGGAGGAGCGCACACGCGCGTTCACCGAGCGCGAGGAGGAGTCGCGTCGGCGCGCCAAGGAGCTCGCGCAGCGCGAGCAGAAGCTCGCCGACCGCGACGGCCGGCTGACCAAGACCGAGGAGCGGCTGCTCGAGAAGGAGCGGGATCTCGACAAGCGGGACACCGAGCTCGCCTCGTGGCAGACCCAGGTGCATGAGGACGCCGACCGGATGAAGCGTCAGATCGCCGACCAGACGGCAGAGGTGCGCGCCGCCGACACGCGCCTCACCGAGGCCGATGCCCGCGAGCTCGAGCTCGCCGCACGCGAGGCGGAGCTCGGTCGGCGCGAGGCGGCGCTCGGACGTGTCGAGCGCGACGAGAATCGCTCACGCGACCTCGAGGCGAAGGCGAAGCTCCAGGCGGAGCGCGAGGCCGAGCTGGCCGAGCGCGAGGCCGCGATCGCCGAGGAGGAGGGCCTTGCGGAGTCGCTCAAGAGCCGCCTCGAGCGCCGAGAGAAGCGCGTTTCCGGCTCGGAGGCGCAGATGCGCGACCGGGTCCGCGAGCTCGACGACCGCGAGGTCGAGCTGGAGCGCCGCGAAGCCGTCCTCGAGGCCGACGTCGAGATCCGCACTGACAAGCTGGAGAAGCGCGAGAAGGCGCTGGCCGAGCTCGAAGCGAGGCTCGGCGCCAAGGAGAGCGAGCTGGCCTCCTACGTCGCCAAGGCGCAGCACGAGCTGCAGCGCCGCGAGTCGGAGTGGTGGGCCAAGAACCTCGGGAAAGACCCCGAAGACACCGCGAACGCGGCGTAACCCCGGCCCTGCGCGCAGGGGCAAGCGAACCGCGTCGAAGGCGCTTGCGCCTTTTCGTCGGCAGCCGTCCGGCGACAGAAAACAGCGAAACCGTCCGCTAGGGAGACCGCTGTGGACGAATCGTCACACCCTTGTGACGAACTCCATGTCCCCGCGAGCCATGGCGAGGGGCCAGACCCCTGGACACGGCGCGAAAGGCCTTGGCCGCCGCGGACAGCGTGCGGGCACGAAGAGGCCCGCGCAAGCCGCCGAGCGCGGGCCTTCACCAATGATCGGCAAGGCAGGCCCGTTCGTACGCGCTACTACGAGGGATATCGGGGCCGCTAAGCGGTGAGGAAGACGGCGGCGGTCGCGGTGAATCCGTGCAGGAACGCGCGGCCCCCGACCGGGCCGATCTCGCCCCCACAGAAGAAGCCGGCGAGCGCGGAGGAGCCGACCGCGTCGGAGACCGCCCGAGCGTCGTGGTCCGGCTCCGAGAACATGTGCGTCCCGCGACCGTTGCAGGTGAAGAGGAGCGCTCCGGCGGCCGTCTCTCCGGCAAGGCCGCCCGCCAGTGACTCCCGTAGGTCCTCGTCCGCCGAGGCGGCGTCCCGCACGTGGAAGCGAATCGTCTGCCCGACGCGGACTTCGTCGCCAACGGCGATCGCGCCCGAGTCCTCGTCGGCGCCGAGGAGCGCGCGGACGAGGTAGTCGCCGCGTCGGTACTCGGCGCGGTTCTCGTCGATCACGATGCCAACCAGCAGGCCGTTCGCAGCGAGGCGAAGCCGTTCGGGTGGAAGCGAGCCGAGATCGGCCTTCAGGCGCTCGAGCGCCGGCTCCCCGGCGAGCTCGAAGACGACGTTCTCCTCCGCCCGCGTCACGACCGCGTCGCGGCCGATCGGTGCACATCCCTGCGAGACGATCGTCCGGACGGGCACGTCGGAGACGGTCGCACCGACCACGCCGCTCGCGTGCGTCGCGTCGTCGACGATGAGCACCTGGGAGCCCGGAGCGCCGGCCCCCGCGGCAATCCCTCCGACGAGCGGCAGGCCCTCGTGCTCCTCGTTGAGCAGGCGGAGGAACCCGCCGGCCGGGAACGTGAACGGGTCGACGAGCATCGTGACGAGCGCCGGGTCGTCGAAATCGGGCACGCCGGCGACCGCGACGCCTTCCTCGGCGGGAACCGCTTCCAGGTGGAACGTGTCGACGCGCGCCCCCGGGAGGGCTCCGGCCCAGAGCGACAACCCTGCTCCGCTCTCGAGCTCCCGGCGGCCGCCGACCACGCCTTCGGCGACGCAGCCCAGCAGGCGCGCGGGCCTAAGCCGCTCGCGGACGAGCGCGGCGGCGATCTCGACCTCGGCGAGATGGGAAGGCGAGAGGAACAGGTACGCGAGGTCCGGCTCGGCGCCGCCGAGTGCGGCCTCGACGTCCCGGACAGCTTCGAGCGCCGCATCCTCGGCGGCGGGCGCCGTCGAGAGGGCGCTGGCGATTCGCTGCATCGATCAAGTCTACGGACCCGTAAGAAGTTCGTTAGCAGCCTGTTTCTCTCAAGGTTTGCGCCGTACCATCCGAAGCCAGAACACATGTCACTGCCTCGGAGCGCCCTCCTCGCCGCTGTCCTCGCCGTCCTGGCCGCACTCGCGCCGGGCGCCGCCTCGGGGTCGCGCCAGCTCCAGGTCGGCCTGACCGACCACGCCGCGGCCCTGAACGCCGATCCGAAGTTCTTCACGACGGTCGGCCAGCTCCATGCCGAGGTCCTTCGCGTCAACCTCTACTGGGGCGGCCCGCTCGGCGTTTCGCGCCGGCGCCCGATGAACGGCGCCGACCCGGGAGACCCGTCGTACGACTGGCGCCGCTACGACCGCCTGGTCTTCAGCGCCGCCAGGCAGAGGATCCGCATCGCGTTCTCGATCTTCGCCACGCCCGCCTGGGCGAACCGCGGCCGCGGTCGCAACCGGCCGCCCGACAACCCCGTCCACCTGGAGAAGTTCGCCTACGCCGCGGCCGCCCGCTACAGCGGCACCTGGCAGCGCCGTGAGGACGACGCACGACTGCCTCCGGTGCGGCTCTGGATCGCCTGGAACGAACCGAACCTGAACCTCGGTCTCGTGCCGCAGTTCCGCAAGGTGAACGGCAAGTGGAAGATCCAGAGCGCCAGGGACTACGCGAAGATCTGCAATGCGATCTACGACGGCGTCCACGTGACCGGCCTCACCGGGCAGAAGGTCGCTTGCGGGGTCACCGCGCCGCGGGGCAACAACGCGCCCAACCAGCGCCGCCCCTCCGTCTCGCCCGTCGCGTTCCTGCGCGCGATGAAGCGCTACGGCGTGCGCACCTTCGACGCCTATGCCCACCAGCCGTACTACGGCGGCCCGCGCGAGACGCCGAGCACACCGCCGGGGGCCCGCACGGCCGTCACGCTCGGCAACATCGACGTGCTGGTGAAGGAGGTCACGCGCCTCTTCGGACCGCGACGAATCTGGCTGACCGAGTACGGCTACCAGACGCGACCGCCGGACCTGACCTTTGGCGTGTCCTGGGCGCGGCAGGCGCGCTACCTCGCGCAGGCGTACGCGATCGCGCGGGCGCACCCGCGGATCGACATGCTGCTCTGGTTCCTGCTCCGCGACGAGGACCGGCTCGACGGCTGGCAGTCCGGCCTCGTCACCGCGAACGGCAAGCGCAAGCCGGCCTTCGAGGCGTTCCGGCGGATGCCGCGCCTCGCCGAGCCCTTCGTCTTCGACGACGACGGCTACGGTTACAGCTCGCTGCCGCTCGCGTTTCCGGGCGTCTAGCCCCCTCGACAGAGGCCGCATCGCCATCGGTACACTTTTTGTACTTACTACGGCTTCTGAACGGAGAGTGAGATCGTGAGCAAGTTGCTGCTCGTACCCCTCGACGACCTGGTGGTGTTCCCCGCCATGGACGTCACCCTCACCGTCGACACGGGCGGCGAGGATCGCGTGCTGCTCGTGCCCCGTCACGACAGCGAATACGCGAAGGTCGGCACGGTCGCCGAGGTCGGCGACCGCATCCGCCTCCCGGGCGGCGGCCGAGCCGTCAGCGTGACGGGACTGCATCGCGGCGTCATCGGCGCCGCGGAGACCGACGCCGCCGGAAAGCTGCGCGTCGAGGTCGACGAGCGTCCCGACGAGATCCCCGCGCCGTCGAAGACCCGCGAGCTGGAGCGCGAGTACCGCGCGGTCGTGGAGGAGATCCTCGACCTGCGCGGTGACGACGGCCGCGTGTCCGCGTTCGTGCGGGCGATCGCCGAGCCCGGCGCCCTGGCCGACACCTCGGGCTACGCGCCCGACCTGACCTTCGAGCAGAAGGTCGAGCTGCTCCAGACCGTCGACGTGATCGAGCGGCTCGAGCTGGCCCTCCGGCTCCAGCGGGAGCGCCTCGCCGAGCTGCAGGTCCGCAAGCGCATCCGCGACGACGTCGAGGACGACGCCCAGCGCCAGCAGCGCGAGTGGGTGCTGCGCAAGCAGATGGAGTCGATCCGCAAGGAGCTCGGCGACGACGACGCCTCGGTCGTCGACGAGTACCGGACGAAGGTCGAGGAGGCCGGCATGCCCGATGCCGTCCGCGAGCAGGCCGAGCGCGAGCTCGGACGGCTCGAGCGCATAGGCGAGTCGAGCGGCGAGTCCTCCATGATCCGCACCTACCTCGACTGGCTGCTGGGCGTCCGCGCCGGACTGGACGTCCTCGCGGATCTTCTTGCGCAGCTGCAGCTCGGTGAGCCGCTCGCGCTGGATCTTGACGGCGAGCTCGATGCGCTCGGTGACGTCGAGCGTCTCGAGCACCTGGACCTTCTGCTCGAAGGAGACGTCGGGCGCATAGCCGATCGTGTCGGCCAGCGCGCCGGGCTCGACGATCGCGCCTTAGGATCTCAGTGGACAGCACTGAGATCTCGCGCTACCCTTCTACCTACGTTTCGTAAGTAGCTATAGAAGGCGAAGCCTCACACATGACCTCTTTGCTCCTCGTACCCCTCGATGACACCGTCGTCTTCCCCACGATGGACGTCACGCTCCCCGTCGACGTCGGCGATGAGACGCGCGTCCTGCTCGTCCCGCGCCACGACGGCGAGTTCGCCGCCGTGGGCACCATCGCGGAGGTCTCCGACCGCGTGCGCCTCCCCGGCGGCGGTCGCGCCGTCTCCCTCTCCGGCGTGGCGCGCGGCATCGCCGGCGCCGCCCACACCGATTCCGCCGGCCGCCTGCGCGTCGAGGTGACCGAGCATCCCGACGACATCCCGGTCGACGGCCGCACGCGCGTCGCCGAGCGCGAGTACCGCGCCGTCGTCGAGGAGATCCTCGAGCTGCGCGGCGCCGACGAGCGCGTCGCCTCGTTCCTGCGCGCAATCGTCGAGCCCGGCGCGCTGGCCGACACGATCGGCTACGCGCCCGACGTCTCCTTCGAGCAGAAGCTGCAGGTGCTCGAGACCCTGGACGTGACCGAGCGCATCGAGCTCGCCGTGAAGATCCAGCGCGAGCGCCTCACCGAGCTCCAGCTGCGCCGCAAGATCCGCGAGGACGTCCAGTCCGGTGCGGAGGCGCAGCAGCGCGAGTACTTCCTGCGCAAGCAGATGGAGTCGATCCAGCGCGAGCTGGGCGAGGACTCCGGCAGCGTCGCGGAGGAGTACCGCCGCAAGATCGCCGAGGCCGGCATGCCCGACGACGTGCGCGAGCAGGCCGAGAAGGAGCTCGGCCGCTTCGAGCGCATGGGCGAGCAGTCCGGCGAGGCGTCGATGATCCGCTCCTACCTGGACTGGCTGATCGCCGTGCCGTGGTCCAAGCGCTCCGAGGAGAAGCTGGACCCGGTCAACGCCCGCGAGGTGCTCGACGCCGACCACGCCGGCCTCGAGGACGTCAAGGACCGCATCACCGAGTACCTGGCCGTGCGCAAGCTGCGCACCGACCGCGGGATCGCCGAGGACAAGAAGTCCGGAGCCATCCTCACGCTCATCGGCCCGCCCGGCACCGGCAAGACCTCGATCGG